>NZ_CAKPYL010000001.1 GCF_934202865.1 uncultured Fenollaria sp.
CCCTTAGTTTATCCGGCTATTGTTTTCAACTCCTTCACCATATCGATCCTACTAATCTTTCTTCTCTCAATCCATTGACATAGCGCAAAGACTGCTATTGTCATAACGTAGCTTATCACAAATACTCTTAAAGGCACGGTGACCTCTATATATGCATCAAACTTTTGCATTGATATAAAATAAAAGTATTTTATAAGCTTATTTAGAATTGGAATTAACAAGAATTGAAATAAGAGTAGCATGGCAAAGCTTGTATTTACATAAAACTTCGCCACTTCCCTGTCTTTATATCCAAAAACTTTTAGGTAAGTCATATTGAGTTTGGCTTTTTCTATGATGAGTTCTGTCACAATGAGTAACAAAATAAAGTAAAAGGCTATGGCTGCGATTTGAACCATGACAAAGACTGCTGAGAATGATGCCAAGAAGTGCTTCATAAACTTACTCATCTCTTCTCTGTCGATCTCTGTCAATAGATTTTCCTTTGTAATATTTAGCTCTTCGTCGCTGAGATAAGCGTTATAATAATTTTTATCCTTGCCGATTAGCTCATTTAAATTTTCTCTCTTGGTAAATATTTGGAAATAATTATTCGTATCGTCAATATCCTTGACCAAAATTGTTTTTTCTTCTGTGTTATATGGCTCTCTTATCTTAATCTTATCGCCGATAGCATAATCAAACCTCTTCGAAAGGCCTAAGCTTATGACCGCATCGCCACTTTGAAGGCTAGATACATCGATCTTGTCGTACTTTGTTCCCTCATCTAATCCATAAACTTGAATGTCTTCATCTTCTCTATCGACCAGTTCAACGCTGACTAAGCTTATCTTGCTCGCGTCTAAGTCGTCCACATCGCTCTTGACAATGTATGTGTGGGCGTATTTCATCTGATTTTGCATATCCTCAGCGTATTTTGTAAACATGGGCTCGGCAGAAACGCCATAGATTAAAAGCAAATTAGCTATAAAGATACCAAAAAGCAATGAAATGTAGCTAAATTTATTCGTAAATAGCACTCTTAGCTTAAATTTATTGACAAAATTCATATTTTTTAGCTTCAATCTGCTTCTTGCGCCCGACTTTTTAAAGTTTTTCCTCAAGAAATCGACAGGCCTCATCCTTAGGCTCCTAGCTATGATGATGTAGTTAATCACAAGATACAAAACTAGTGGCATAACAGACGTTATCAAGAAAGAGCGCGCACTGATATATGGGACAAAACTTGGCAAATCATAGGCTTGGTAGTAGACATTGGTATATATCTTGTACGCATATAAGTAACTCACTGCGTTTCCTACTATTGACGCAATTATTACTATAAATATAGGCATGGCCATGTAATTAAAAAGAAGCTCTCTCTTTCTATAGCCCGAAGCAAGCAAAGTGCCGATGATTGGCGCTTCATCTTCGATTATGGACTTGATTTGCACGCTCGAAATGAAGGCAAAAGCTACAAACAAAAGTGCTGTAACTAAGCTCATAGTAGGAACATCGCCACTCATGTCGTCACCAACGTAGGTGATGCACTTATTGTCAAGGCGCGTAACGCCGTCAACCATGAGATTATCTTTGTTCACTATCTTCGCTATATCTTTTAACTTTTCTCTCGCTTCTTTTTTATCTAAATCATGGTCTGTGTGATACGAGTAAAGGAACTTCACGTGAGCGTCCTTCATATCGTCAAAGGACTCACTAGATATAGTCGCTATGCCGAAGTGGCCTGTATCCATAACTAAGTCACTTCTATTTCTAAGAGCTGAGGAATAATCCGGGAAGGAAGCAAGCGAACTTACTTTAAATTTTTTATTTTGAATAGTGATTTCGTCGCCCATTTTAATGTCACTACTCCTAGCAAAATAGGCAGAGATATTAATTTCATCAGCTTTTTCAGGCAAGCTTCCTTCAAAGATTTGCTCTTCGTTGATGTTTTTTCTAGTCTTGAAAATCCTCAAAACCCTACCACTATCAATCTCATCTTCAAAATAATAATTCTCGTAAAGCTTAATGCCAAGGCCCTTTATCTCATCTTTTGCCTCGTCACTTAGCTCATATATGGTCTCAAACTCGCCATCTTCAACTTTGCCATCAGCTATTTGCTTGTAATAAAGCTTTTCAACCGACTCTTGTGCGGTGAAAAATGAAGATGCAAATATAACTATAAAAGTAATAGCTATTAGTATGGGTATGACCTTGAGAGGCTTGTACTTAAACTGCCTGTAAATACGTTTGTTAATAGGACATCTCATCTACCAAGTCACTTCCTTTGCAGAAATCTTTTCAGTATTGGCGACTACGCTTTTGACGCTGCCGTTATGCAAAGACAGAATGACGTCGCTCATCTTGGCAATCTGTGTGTTGTGACTCGCAATAATGACCGTTGCGCCGTACTTTTGATTAAGCTTTTCGATCAAAGCTAAAACATCTTTCGCGCTCTCATAATCAAGAGCGCCAGTTGGTTCGTCGCAGATAAGCAGTTTCGGACTCTTAATCATGGCCCTCGCAATCGACGCCCTTTGCGCTTGACCGCCAGAGATTTCATTAGGGTACTTGTACTTGTGCTCATCTAACCCTAGGTCCTTAAGAAGCTCGTCAATATCAAGCGGCTCCTTCGATAGATACTCGCCTACTTCAACATTCTCAAGAAGATTGAGGTCAGTAATTAGATTGTAGAATTGAAAAACAAAGCCAAGGTAGTCGCGCCTGTAATTTTCCAAAGCCTTCTTAGGCATAGACTTAAGGTCCTTGCCAAAGACAGTGACATCGCCCTCGTCGATGGTCTCGATTCCGCCTAAAATATTTAAAAGAGTTGACTTGCCAGAGCCAGATGGACCCAAGACGCAGATGATCTTGCCATCTTCAATCTCTAGGTCAATGCCTTTAAGCACCTCCGCCCTGTTGTCCTTTGTGCCATAATATTTGTGTAAATTAGAAATTTTTATCATATAAACACCTTAGTTCAATATAATAACATAAATATTGAAACATCCTTTCGCCTATATAATAACACAATTTTTAGTTAGCGTCAACTAACTTTTTTAATTTTTGAAAATTTTTCGCAAAAAAAGAGACCGATTAAGGTCTCTTTGAAAAATTATATTACTTTTTTGGTTAGTGCTTCTTGTAATGTTTTCGAGAAATTAATATTCATCTCAACTGCTCTATCATTTAGCCACGATGGTATAGTAAGCGTTTTTCTAACAGATTTATTATCTTTGTTAAGATTGACATCTGCTCTAATTATGCTCACGAAAGTGTTTTTATCGGTCTTAATTGACTTGATATCACTTGGTGGATTAAGTTTGTCACCATCTTTGAGCATCTCAGACAAATGAAGTTCTAAGGCTAAAGTTGCATCCTCAATAATTTCATCTATGCTATCGCCTTGCGCATGACAGCCTTCTACGTCAGGGAACTCTCCCCAGTAACCGTCATCGTCGTGTATAAGTAATGGATAATAAAAAATCATATTTACCTCCTATTTTAAATCGTACATTTCAATAATTTTCTTTGTTACTTACATCATACACGTATATGCGCATACTTGTCAATAGTTTTCACAAAAAAGAGACCGATTAAGGTCTCTTTGAAAATTTATTTATTTTTATCTTAGCACGCGGCTACTAATCCATCCCGAATAATAAGCCCCATCAATATCAACCGCATCAACTAAATACCAAGTTCTTCCGTCGTCTGTATGCTTTTCGTCGTTAACTGTTACTTCTGCTCCGTCTGAAAGCTTTACGATAACGTCTGCGTCTAATGAGTAGTCTTCTCTTAGATTGCCTTCGTTATTAACGTAGAATGTTTTGCCGATGTCGTTTGTTTCTTCTTTTGCTTCGTCTTGATCATCTTCATCATCTTTTTCTTCTTTGTCATCTTTGTCATCGTCGTCATCTTTATCGTCAGTTTTTTCTTCTTTTGGCTCTTCTTTGGCTTTCTTTTCATCTAAAAGCTGATAGCCTTTGAATCCAAGGTTATTAACAAGTTCGTCGTAGTTATTGTAGTAACCATCGAAGTAAAACTCAGATATTACCTTGCCGTTAGCCTTTTGGAAGTTGTAGCTATCCATGATGTAGTAGTGAGTCTTTCTAGTCTTAGTACCGCTCCACCAGTCACTTTCGTTGAAGCTTGCTTGATAAACACCAAGTAGTCTGTATCTTGACTTTGCTTCATATGAGTTACTTACTTCGTAGATCTCTGCTTCATCCATTGGCTTTTCCATCAGAGCAAGTCTTTCTATCTTAAGTCCATCTGGCTTATATAGTGAGTCGTAGATGCTCTTGTTAGCTCTCTTGTCAAGTCTGTCAGTGAAATCGTCTGGTAGCTCAGCAAAACTATTAACAAGTTCTGCAAGTCCTTCAATTGTCATTTCCTTTTCAATAGTATCGTTATCAAATTTTAGCTTGAACTTTTCAGAAACAAGCTTAACTTTAGCTACGATCTTGTCGCCGTTCTTAAGGCCTTCCTTCTTGTCAAATTCGATGTCGCCGTAGCTAATGCTGTCGAGAATTTCGTAATCTCTGTCTTTAAGCTTTGTCTCAGTAATTTCAGGCATGCCAGTGAGTGAGCCGCTCGCAACTGCGTGGCCGTCAAAGCCCTTGACATCAATAATTATGTCCATGTCCTTAGTGCTGATAACTGCATCTGGCTTTAATGCGTAGATGATCTTCGGAACGAAGATGATAGCTAGCACTAAAAGGATTGCAGCAATAACTCCTATGATTATAGGCTTTGTGTTAACAGGTTTTGCTCTGTAAGCTGGGCCATAGCCGTCGTCGTAGCCATCGTCATAGTCGTCGTAGCCATCATCGTAGCCATCATCATAATTATCATCGTAATTATCATCATAGCCATTATCATAGCTGTCATCATAGCTGTCGTCATTGTCATAGCCATCATCATAGCTGTCGTCATTGTCATAGCCATCGTCATAGTTATCGTCATAGCTATCGTCATAATTATCGTCGTAATTATTGTCGTTATACTCGTTATAATCGTTATACTCGTTGTATTCGTTATAATCGTCTTGAGGCGCTTTTCTCGGACCTCTGTTTTCTCTGTACTCTCTGTTATTATCTTTATTCGTCATATTCATTACCTTGATCGTAGTCGTCGTTTTGTGGTCTAGATCTTCTAGGTGCTTCTGGTCTTTGTGGTGCGTCTGGTTTTGCTGGTCTAGCTGGTCTTTGTGGTGCGTCTGGTCTAGCTGGTCTTCTAGGTGCTTGTGGTCTAGCTGGTCTTTGTGGCCTAGCAGGTCTTTCATCGTAGTAATCATCGTAATCAGCGTTGTTTTGTGGTCTAGGTCTTCTAGGTGCTGGTCTTTGCGGCTCATCATATACGCCGTAGTCGTCGTCAACGTATTCCCTTGGAGCTGGTCTTCTTGTATCGTAGTCAGCAACATTGTCAGGGTTTCTTAAGTCTTCAGCTGCGTTTTGAGCAGTTTCTTTAACAGCGTTTGCTGCGCCTGAAACGCCTCTACCAACTGCGTTTATTTGTCTTGATAAGTCTTTTGGTCTAACTCTCTTGTAAATCTTCTTGTATAGAAGCACGCAGCCTATAATTAGTGTGATTAGAGCTAAAATACCAATTATAAGGCCAAATACAGGTGTATAATTAGGATCAAAGTCACTTGACATTCCAAGTCCTAACATACCTCCTAAAGAGTCCATCGATTTAGCGATCATCTTTAGCATCTTTCTAAACTTCATCATTGCAAAGAAGTCTATGAAAGTAAATAGTAGTCCAAAACCGATCATAACATTGTCAAGTGTCTTAACATTTCTTCTCTTGCCGCTTCTTAAAAGTATTGTGTAAATAAGAGCAAGTGTAGTTGTTACAAAGCTTATAACAATGAAGATAAAGTAAATATTTAGCCTCTTCGCCATAGATATAACTTTGCCTACAGTGTCAAAACTGTCTGAATTACCAATTACAGCTCCGCTTATAATGTAGTCTAGAGCATAAATCAAAGTAAATGCTAGTAGTATAAGTGCACTGAAAAATAGCACTTTGTCGTACATTAATAATGACTTTTTAGGTCTTCTTCTCCCTTCCATAATAAGTCCTCCTTAAAAATTATTTCTACAACTTTATTATACAATATATTGACTTTTATTGCAATTGTATTTACTAAGTTTATTAAATCTTTTTGCTATAGTGCTTTCAGTGTGAGTAAGTAAATTAATTGCTTAGCTTTTTTCTATGACAATGGCCTTGCCACTGCGTATATAATTGCTCAAGAAAAAATGCAGCTACTGCTTATAAGTAACTGCATTTGTTTAATAGATATAAATTGTTTTGCTTAGTACATCGAAAAGTGTTTTCGTCGCTTGCTGGTCTACATAAATTGTTAATTTCTAAGCTTGTTCACCTGTGGTCTCATATCCGTTCGCTTCGCTCAACTAAATGAGTCCACGGGCGGCTCACTGCGCCAAGAAATTAATTCAATTTTCTCCGAAGGCTGCGCTCACGAATAACAATTTTTTTACTATTAGCTCAAGGGCACATTTGGACAAAAAATTATATATTTTCTAATTGATTTTCAATATATTGGTTGCGGTATAAATTATAATACATTCCCTTTTTCTCAATCAATTCCCTATGCGTACCCATCTCAGCTATACGTCCTTGATGTATATAAAGTATCCTATCGCTCGTAACTATAGTCGATAATCTATGTGCAACTGTGATCGAGGTTCTTCCCTCAAGAAGTTTTTCGATTGCGTCTTGTATCCTCTTTTCTTGGTAGGTATCGACTGATGAAGTCGCCTCATCTAGTATAAGTATGGCTGGATCCTTGATCAAGGCTCTTGCGAAGCTCACTAATTGCTTCTCGCCTTGTGAAAGCTTTCCTCCGCCTTCGCCGACTTCTGTGTCGTAGCCGTCCTTGAATGACTTAACTAGCTCATCTAGGCCAACCACTTCGGCTGCCCTTAGCATCTCCTCTTCACTCGCGCCGTCCCTGCCATAAAGAATGTTATCGCGTATACTTCCTCTAAAAAGATACGGCGTTTGCAAAACGTAGCCCAAATTCATTTGCACCCACTTAAGCGGCATCTCTTCATAATCAAGTCCATCGATATAGACCTCGCCCTTTGTTGGCTCATAAAAGCGTGACGCTATGTTAATGATGGTCGACTTACCTCCGCCAGTTTCACCAACCAAGGCAATTCTCTCACCCGCAGCTATTTTCAAAGAAAAGTCCTTTAAAATATAGTCCTCGTCTTTGTATGCGAATGAGACGTCCTTAAACTCGATCTCGCCCTTCATCTCTGGAAGCGGCTTAGTTGGCGGCTCAAGCGCATCGCCGTAGATGGCTTCTATCTCTTTTGTGTCGTAGACATCGATGTCCGCTTCTAAAATGCTATTGACCCTATCAATGGAGGCTTGCATCGATATCAGCTCTTTCAAAACGGAGGCAACTTGCCTGATGGGCTCGTAGATTTCGGTCGAGTACTGAACCATGGCAAATAGCGTACCTATAGTCAATGTGCCGACCATGGCTGCCGCACCGCCATCTTTAAGTATAAAAGCTGTGGCGATTGAGCCTAAAAATGTCAGTGACGGGATATATAGACTTTGCAGCGTAACCGAGTGTTTGCTACGTCTTTCATACCTTGCGGATATCTCCTTGAACTCTTCAAGATTTTCCTTTTCTCTAAGAAGGGTCTTGATAGTTTTTTGTCCTTGTATATCTTCATTTAGCTTGCTTGTCAGGTCAGACGATGCTGCCTTGATGTCCTTTTGTGCCTTCATCATCTTATTTTGGAAGATGTAAGTAAAAATCGCTATAAATGGTATACTTGCTAGAACGTAGAGCGTAAGCCTTACGTTAAGCATAAGCATGGTGATAAGTATAGCGATCAGCCTCGAAATACCATCCGCCATATCAAAGAGGTCCCAAGCAACCGCTTCTTTGATCGACATCGTGTCGTGAACAAGCCTTGAGACCATCCAGCCTACTTGATGCGAGTCCATATACTTAGCAGAAAGCTTTTGCGCCTTCAAAAAAGTTTCACTTCTCAAATATAGTATGATTTTCTTTTCAAATATACCCGACATAAAAGTAACAAACAGCCCAATCCCTGCCATTGCTACAATGAAAAAAAGCATATATGCAATAAACTTTGGAAAACCTTCTACATCATTCCTATAGATATAATTATCAATAATATACTTTGTAAATAGCGGCCACAAAGCAAGTAGCGCCGCATTAAGAACGTTGATAATTACAACGAGAGCGGCTTCTTTCTTAAATTTTTTAACTAAATTAAATAATGTAACCTTCATCTAGTCCACCTCGATGTTTTGTATGCCGTATATAGTCTTGTAAAGGCCGTCTTCCAAAATTAGCTCATCGTGAGTGCCCTCTTGAATTTTCTTGCCATTCTTCATAACAATGATCTTGTCGGCGTTCATAAGCGTTGAAATTCTGTGCGAAATGATGATCTTTGTTTGAGCTTCTTCGTTTTGACTAAGCGCCGTCCTTATGTTGATGTCAGTTTGCGTATCAACCGCCGATAGCGCGTCGTCAAAGATAATTATAGGCGTATGAACAAGTATAGTCCTTGCAATTGCAAGTCTTTGCTTTTGTCCGCCAGATAGGCTCACGCCTCTCTCTCCGACCATTGTGTCGTAGCCCTCAGGAAAGTTCATAATATCCTCATGAATATCCGCGATCTTCGCCGCCTTGATGATGGCTTCATCGCTCGCCTCAGGCCATCTATATGCAATATTTTCTTTTATAGTTTTATTAAATAAATATGGCTCTTGTAAAACTATAGACGTATTTTCCCTTATCTTGCGCTTAGATATGGTATTTAGCTCAACACCATCTACCTTGATAGATCCATCGTATTCCATAAGCCTTGGTATAAGTGAAACCAAAGTCGATTTGCCCGAGCCAGTTAGACCAAGGACACCAAGGGTTTTACCCGCGTCAATGGTGAATGATAAGTCCTTAATCGCGTCGTGTGCCTCATCATAGCCAAAACTTACCTTGTCAAAATCAATTGCGCCCTTGATGGCAATATCTGTTATGCCGCTGTCAAGATCTTCAGAGTCCATCTCTAAAACTTCGTCGAAACGCTTGATAGCAACAGTAACTCTCGTAAATCTCGAAAGCATCCTACCTGTACCTAAGACGACCCAAACCATGTTTAAGGCAACAGCAAATACAGCTGTAAACTCGCCTAAGGACACAGATCCACTACGGTGCATTAAAACGCCAAAGATTGCGATCAAAGTTATTTGCAAAAAGCAAAGCGCTTCAGCTACCGACCAAAAGTATGCGAAGTACTTCATAATCTTGTAGTCCTTATTCGCAAGGTCCATGTTGGCCTCTTCAAATTTCTCAATCTCGTGCTTTTGCTTGAAAAAGGCTCTCACGACTTTGTATGAAGATAGATTTTCTTGCACAGTCGTAGTCAGTCTCGCCTCCGACTTTTCGAACTCATCGAAGACCTTGACCACATTTTTGTCGAAGATGTAAGTCCCGATGAATATTATCGGCATCAAGGCTATGGAAACAAGCGCAAGCTTCGCATTGATTGTAAATAGCGTGAATAAAGATATAAGTATATAAGAAATATTGCCAACAAGCGCCATCATGGTAGTGGAGACAAGAGTTTCGAACTTTGTGATGTCGCTCGACGCCCTTTGAAGCATGTCGCCAGTTGTGATTGAGGCCATGTCCTTGATGCTTAAAGACGAAATCTTCGCGTAAATATTGTCACGAATGCCCTTGCTAATGGCGTAAGTCGCCTTGCCGCTCATGTATGGCCTTAGGAAGTTAAGTAGTGCTATAGTAAAGCTGATAGTGATGAAAGCTATGGCGATGATGCCAAGGCGTTCCCTCACTAAGTCTCTGCCGCCCAAGAAGTTTATGAAACCTATCATGATCTTATTAGTCGGCACTTCACTGCCTATGATGCTGTCAATAGTCGTTCCAAGAAGTATAGGTATAAGCATTTGCAGTGCGCTCGACATTATTTCAAATAAAAATGCTAAAAAATAGATAAATATATATGGCTGAATGTATTTTTTAACTAGAGAATATTTTTTCATTGTATCACCTCGTCTTGCCAATGGTATTATTATAACACTTTTTATTACGCTTGTCAAAATGATTTGCATTCAAGCAAGCCCTTGAACTCGTTCCCTCCTCAGCAATGCTCACGTACGTTTAGTACGATCCGCTTGCTTCGTCAGTCCACTTCGTCCAATCATCTTGCTTGCTCTGCAAATCATAAGTTTGGCGATGATTCTCTGTCGTAAATAAATATTTTGTTTTTAAAAAAATAATGGATACATATCACAACAACATGTATCCACTAAACTATTTATAAAATTAAATTTTTACCCCTTGTCAATTAAGGTTTTAGTGTTTAAACTTTAGTTTAAACCTAAAGCCATTCTTCAAAAAAAATTTATGGATAAGGCGAAGTGAATTTTAATAATGCTATACAAAGTCACTCAAACGCTTAGTTCGCAGAGAAGTTGAGATGATTTTACGTTGTACAGAATTTTTTGGAGTGAGGTGTGCAAATAGGCACTCCGCAGCGACAAAACAATTCGAAACTAGCAAAAGGGCTCGACTTAATGCGAAATAAGTCGAGTATTGCCGCCAAGGGAACAAGCCTTAGCCGAAATTTTTTTAAGAATTAAGTATCTCTAACCATAATGTCATTTATGCTAATCACCCGGTCACATACATGTTCCAGCAATTGTACATCATGACTAACAAGTATTATGCTCATCCCATGTGTTTTTCTATACGCATCAAGTAGCTCTGTGATCTTGAGCTTCAGATTAACATCAAGTGGCGATGTAATCTCGTCTGCAAGTAGCACTTTTGGCTCTGTTAGTAGCGCTCTAATTATTTGCGCACGGCTAATCATGCCGCCTGATAATTCATTTGGAAGCTTTTGTAAAGAGCTTCTATCTAGCTCGAAGTCATCCATTAGTTTTTCTAGCTCTTCTTCATGAAAATCTTTTTTCGAAAAATAAAGCGCCTCTTTAAAACTAGCTAGTATAGTTTTTTTCGCATCGAAGGATGAGACAGCGTTTTGAAATATTAGCTGTACTGGAAAATCATTGAGGTTCCTTCTTTTATCGCCAACTATGGGCAAATCGCGTCCCTTGTAGAGAATTTCACCTTTATCAAGAACTATGAGACCAGCTATGAGCCTAAGAAGGGTTGTCTTGCCGCTACCTGAGGGGCCTATGATGCCTAAAAATTCATTCTCGTATAAATCTAAATTTAAATCAGAAATGGTTGGCGCGTCTGACATTTTAAATGTCTTTTTTAAATTTTTAATCTCTAAAATTTTTTCCATATATTTTCCCTGCCGCATCTAAAAGTGATTTCGTATTCTCTTCTTTGCTTTCAAAAATCTCGTCTGACGCTCTATTCTCAATGATTCGTCCGTCTTTAAAAACGCAAATCCTATCTGTAAGCGCTATGCCGTCAAAGGGGTTGTGCGTGATATAGATAAGGCTCATCTTGTTTTTGTCCATGTGATTTTTAATCATATTTATCGCCATATCGGTCGATTCTCTGTCAAGCGCGCTCGAAATTTCGTCCGCAATCAAAAGCTCTGGCCCTCTGTTTAATATCATGGCGATGACAACTCTTTGCTGCATGCCGCCTGAAAACTCATCTGGGTACTTCTTTGCCTTGTCTTTACTGATTCCAATCGCTTCCAAGGACTCAAGCGCCTTCTCTTTAGCCTCTGCCTTCGAAATGCCTTTTGCAAAAACTAAATCACTCGTCATCTGATCAATGACTTTGATGTAAGGATTTAGCGAGTTTTGCACGTCTTGCGTGATATAGCCGATTTCATTTTTTAATTTATCTTTTAAAGTTTTTACCCTTTCACCTTTGTAATAAATCTCGCCATCTATTTGCGCTTTGTCCACTAAACCAAGTGCTGACCTAAAGGTCATGCTCTTACCTGCTCCTGAAACACCAATCACGCTCATCGACTTACCATCATCAATTAAAAGGTTTATATCTTTGATTATGGATTTGCCAGCTATGCTTACTGAATAATTTCTTAGCTCAATCATACGTTCACCTCATCAAATGTGTAGTGAAAAATTAAGCTTAGGAAAAATATGCCAAGTGCTGGCCACAAAACTATAAGCGGCTTGTCAATTATGTAGCCTCTGTACTGATACAGCATAGTTCCAAAGTCTGGGGCTGTGATGTCTGCGCCTAAACCGATAAATGTTAGTGAAGCGTAAGCTAGTATATGATTTGAAGCTTTGTTGCCCATAAGATTTAGGCTCGGTGCAAGAAGCTCTGGCAGCAAAAACTTTCTCATGATGTATGAGTTTGGTGCTTGCAGCATTCTAAGCGTATCAACATAAGGGTCTCTAAGAATAATTTCACTAAGTTTATAGCTTTGGTTTGCGAAGAAACCTATATTTGAAAAGCCTAGTGCAAGACCAACGGCTAAAACCGTCTCCGAGAAGATGATTGACGCGATCAAAGCAACTATAAAGGTTGGTATGATTAAGGTTAAGTCCGTTAAAAAACGTATGACGCTTAAAAATGCCCCGCCATAAAAGCCAGCTACTATGCCAAGTGCAAGTCCAGCTGCGTATGAGACGGCGCTCGCTATCAAAACAACGCATAAGGTTCTTAAAAAGCCTTGTGCCATAAGCGAGAAGATATCACGGCCCAAGTGGTCTGTGCCCATGATGTGTTCAGCCGATGGCGGCAAGAATTTATTTTTGATGTCAACGAATTTTGGGTTTTGTGTCGGGATTATTGAGAGGACTATCGCTACCAAAAGTATTATGACTACTGATATTATCATCTTTTTCATTATGCGCTTCCCCTCCTTATTACATATTTCGAAAATACACTAAAAATTAAGTGTACAAAGAACATCCATATAATTACCATCATGATATATGTTTGTATGATTAAATAATCTCTGTGGGCGATGGACTCGATCAAAAATGTCGATAGTCCTTGTATTGATAAAGCGAACTCTACAACTGAGCTTGCGCCTATCACGTAAGCACTTTGACTGATAAGTAAACCGGAAAGTCCTTGTAAGGGCTCGTGGTAGCAGTACTTTAAAAGAGCCTTTTCTCTTTTGTAGCCTCTTTCAATATAAAAACGGAAGAATGGTTTTTTCATCACTTCTAAAAAATATATCCTAACCGTTCTGGACATAGGTCCAATAAGTGGAAGACCTACAAAAAACGTTCCAACTGCTAGGCTTGCGATTGAGCCAGTTTTGAAGAACTTGATGAATCTGTATTTCACGCCAAAGAAGTACACAAAGAGAATAATAAATATAAAAACTGGAACGGTTTGAGTGAAAAGAGCAAGTGCCCTTGTGAATTTATCAAAAAAGCCATCTTTAAGGCTTGACAAATAGCCTAGCCAAAAGGCTAATATACTCGCATATATTAGCCCTAATAAGCCAAGCATAAGTGAGACAGGAGCTCTCCTTAATATTTCAGGCTTCAAATCGACGTCTGTCATGTAGCTCTTGCCCCAATCGCCTTTGATAAAATCACTTATCCACTCAAAATACTGCATGCTAAGTGATTTATCAAGGCCGAATTCTTTTTTCAAATAGCTAATATTTTCTTCAGTCGCAGGGAGGTTCCTCTCGCTAAGCACCATCATAACTGGATCGCCGCTCATAAGCCTAACGATGCCAAAGGCGATTAGAGAGCCTACTATGAATATCAAAAGCCATTTGCAAAAAAAGTTTATGACTTTCATTTATCTAACTTTTAGTGTTGGGTTTGTTACAAAATAGTCTCCGTTCCAGATTTCATAATTCTTAATATTATCAGAAAGCATTACAAACCAGTGCGGATCAACTGTATATAGTATTGGAAGATCTTCATAGATCTTTGCTTGAATTTCTTTTGAAAGCTCGTCTCTCTTAACAATATCAGCTGTTACGCCAAGTTCGTCGATTAATTTATCAACTTCAGCATTAGCATAGTAGCTGTGGTTCTTAACAGCGTCTTTCTTAAAGTGTTGAGCGAAGAAATAGTGTGGGTTGCCGCTTGCTGTTGGGTTTTGAGCGTATAATAAGATATCGTGATTACCCTTAGCAGCTTCTTCGTCGATGCTGTCAGCTAGTGAAACGCTTGCTTCTATACCCACTTGTTCTAGATCAGATACAAGTACTTGACCAATAACTGGTAGATCTGGTTTAGCTGAGTATGTTAATATAGTAAGCTTAACAGGATTGCCGTTTTTGTCCATAAGCTTGTCGCCTTGATAAGTGTAGCCAGCAGCTGCAAATTCTTCTTTAGCCTTGTCTACATCAAAAGTTAATTTTTGATCGCCATTGAAGCTGAAGTTCTTGGCAAATAGTCCTGTAGGCATGTCTCCTCCGCCAAGTGCATCGATAATCTCTTGTCTATTAAGAAGAAGGTCAAGCGCCTTTCTGAAGTGAAGGTCATTTAAATGATCTCTCTTAAGATTTAAGAAGCAGTAGTATTGGTATCCAGCATTGTAATCAAGCGCTTTGAAGCCCTTGTCCTTTAAACCGACAGCCACATCGTTTGTAAGGCCGAAAGCTAGGTCCACTTCACCGCTTTCATAAGCAAGCTTAAGCGCATTTCCGTCCTTGAAAGCCTTGATAATAACAGTTTCAGGTCTATTTTCAAAACCATCGTAATATTCGTTTCTCTCTAAAATTACTTCAGCTCCTGGTTTAAGCTCTTTAATCTTGTAAGCGCCTGTGAAGATGTATTTGTCACCATCTTTCTTGAACATAACGTTAGTCCACTCAGCGAAAATTGATTCAAGATTAACTGTAGGTAGCTCAGTAAGTATCTCTACTTTGTAATCTTCTACTGGAGTGAAAACGATCTTACCAGCAGAAGCGCGAGCAAATTCATTGTTTTCCATGATCATGTTCATTGCTTCACAAAATGCCTTAGCATCAACCTCGCTGCCATCAGCAAACTTAACGCCTTCGTTTAATTCAGCAGTAAAGTGAGTCTCGTCTTTAGCCTCGATTGATTTAACAAATCTTGATTTTAAAGTTCCATCAGCTTGAAGAGTGTAAACGTACTCGCTGATGCCGTGGTTTGTGATGCTCCAACCGTTTGATCCGTCAAGTGGGTCATCACTTGTAATAACCCAAGTTTGACCAACAGTTATCTCTTTAACATCAGACTTTTCAGTAGTTTCTGTTTTTTCGCCAGAGGCAGTCTTTTCGTTCTTGTCTGCGCCTGTGTCGTTAGTTTTGCAACCAAATGTGAATAATAATGATAAGATGACTGCCAAGAAAATAATTTTTTTCATAAATCTTTCTCCTTTAATATACTATAGTATAGAATTAACTGTGCTAAAAAAACTAGCCTTGCTCTGAACCGGAGCAAAACTAAAGTACAAGTATCGGACTTATGCTAATCGCAAATACCGTAGCGGCACTGTGTAGGACTCTAACCTACTTCCTTGTTATATTCTATCTGCGTCTATTATACTACTTTTCAAGCAATTAGTCAATTAAAATGTATTTGTATAAATAGAAATAGATACATATAGCTTGACAATTTCACATCGAAAAGTGTTTTCCTTCGCTTGCTAGTCTACGAAAACTGATAATTTCTAAGCTTGCACATCGAAAAGTGTTTTCCTTCGCTTGCTACGTCTACATAAATTGTTAATTTCTAAGCTTGTTCACCTGTGGTCTCATATCCGTTCGCTTCGCTCAACTAAATGAGCCCACGGGCGGCTCACTGCGCTAAGAAATTAATGCAATTTATTCCGAAGGCTGCGCTCGTGAAAATCACTTTTCTCACTAAATAGTATCGATAAAAAATGGATACAAAATTAATTGTATCCATCGTAACTAATAATGTATTTTATCGTAACTAATAATGTATTTTATCCAAAATATCGTTTAAATAAGCAATAGTAATTCCATAATTCGTCATCGGAACTTTTTTTCGTTTAGCCTCATCGACCCTGCTCATCACGTGCGCCCTGTTAAACATACACGCCCCGCAATGTATAATCATATCATAATCCTCTATATCATCAAAATCGTCGGCTCTAGTAAATGTAAATTCAAGTCCATCGCCGAAGCGTTTCTTAAGCATGGCAGGTATTTTGACTGTGCCTATGTCCTCATTAAGCGGCGGATGCGTACAAGCCTCGGCTATCAAAATCTTCTCGTCGCCCTTAAAATCATCGAATTTCTTTGCGGACTCGATAAAGTAATCTATATCGCCCTTCATTTTTGAAAAAAGTACTGAGAAGGAAGTCACTTTTGTAGTCTTTCCAAAAACGTCATAGACCTTCTTAAAAACTCGTGAGTCGCAAATCACAAGGTCGATGTCAGTAAATCTATCTCTCACTTCTTCAAGACTTTCATCGCCCACGACTATGCTTGTCATGCCCTTGTCAAGCGCTTCTCGCAAAGCTTCGACTTGCGCTTTAATCAGCCTTCCCTTTGGCGCTGCTGCATCCTGCGGCATAACCATGACTATGGTCGCGCCGCTATCTACAAGGCCAGCTAATAAGGACTCTTCTTCTGTATTTAAAACTTTTTTAAGCGCTGAAAAAATTTCTTCACGCGATGAGTCATCTTTATAGACGATTGCATCGCCATAGTCATGGCTCACGTCTCTATCGATTGCCATAATAACTTTGATGACAGGCTTATTGTATTTTACTAGCTCTGCATAAATGGCCTCATCACCATTATCAAGGGTATATATAAAGGCGTCGGCCTTGTTAAATTCGGCACGTGTCTTTTTTAGCCTCTCATCCGAAAGGGCTGTGTCGTCGCCAAAGCCAGCTGTATCAATGAAGACAACTGGTCCAAGTCCTGGCACTTCGATGGATTTACGAACCGCATCTGTTGTCGTACCGCGCTCTTCCGAGACTATCGCCGCATCTGAGCCCATGATGGAGTTAAAAAGCGTTGACTTGCCAGCGTTTACTCTGCCTGCGATGACAACGTGCTTTTGTAAGGAACGCGCCATCATAGTCTGAAGTCTCTCTCGCCTTCTTCGATTTTCTTAAGATTTTCTCTGACTAGCTCTTTGATGTCGTCACGCGAAATATTTTCTATCTCTTTTTCAATAAGCGCTTCGCCTTTTTTCCTTGTTTCAGGCGCTGCGTAATCCATTAGATATTCTTTAAGTGTCATAAGTGCGTTTGGTTGACAGATATTGCCTATTTGTCCAGCTTTAACAAGGCTCATGAATCTATCGCCAGTTCTTCCCGCTCTGTAACAAGCTGTGCAGAATGACGGGATGTGGCCCGTATCCATTAGCCATGAAACGACCTCGTCAAGTGTTCTTTGGTCTGATGTGAAGAACTGCTCTGTATCGGCTGCTGCAGCGACTTCTTCTGTGGCGTAGCCGCCAACTGATGTCTTCGAGCCGCCACTGATTTGACTGATACCGAAGTCTATGACCTTAGCTCTTGTCTCAACGGACTCTCTTGTCGATATAATCATACCTGTATATGGCACAGAAACTCTTATGCAGGCAACTATTTTCTTAAATATATCGTCACTAATTGCGTTTTCAAAAGTCTCTGGGTCTATGTCGTCAGCCGGTCTGATTCTTGGCACGCTAATGGTATGCGGACCAACGCCGAAGCGTGCTTCAAGGTGCTCTGCGTGCATCAATAGACCCACGAAGTCGTATTCATAGTTATTTAAGCCGAATAAAACGCCGCAGCCGACATCGTCGATGCCGCCCAATTGAGCTCTGTCCATGGCCTCTGTGTGATAAGCGTAGTCATGCTTTGGTCCTGTTGGGTGAAGTGCTTCGTAATTTTTTCTATGATATGTCTCTTGGAACAAAATATATGTTCCTATGCCGACATCCTTTAATTTCTTGTAATTTTCAATACTTGTCGCAGCTATATTGACATTGACCCTTCTAATGTCACCAGCTTTGTGATGAACGGAGTAGATGGTCTTGATCGACTCAAGTATATACTCAATCGGGTTATTTACAGGGTCTTCGCCTGTTTCAAGTGCAAGCCTCTTGTGACCCATGTCTTGAAGAGCGATTACTTCGTTTTTTATCTCTTCTTGAGTCAATTTTCTTCTGTGAATAGTTTTGTTCTTTAAGTGATATGGGCAATAGACGCAGCCATTGACACAGTAGTTCGATAAATATAGCGGCGCGAATAGAACTATCCTATTGCCATAAAGTTTACGCTTGATATCGTTTGCAAGCTTGTAAACTTCTTCGTTTAAGTCCTCTTCTCCGGACGACAAAAGCAAAAACGCCTCTCTATGCGAAAGGCCCTTGACTTCCTTCGCCTTCTCAATCGCAGCCTTTATGAGCTCTCTGTTGTGCTTATTTGCCCTACCATATTCAAGCGAGGCAAGTATCTCCTCGTGATTTATAAATTCATCCGCTTTTTCAGATTTTACATCGTATTTATACATTGTAGTCTCCTCTCGTAAATTCAATTCCGTAGCCAAATTCTCTCAAATAATCGTTCAGCGCCTTCACGCCCTCAATCGCCTCAAGTCCGGATGCCTTCTTGCCGTCGTATAGATTGTAGCTCTCACGAGCAAATTTTGGCGAGACATTTGGCATGATGACGTTTGCGCCCGATAAAATGCCCTCTATCCTGCCAGTCTCGCTTATGGTATTGAGTGCAGTCGTTGATGGTATCAAGGCTTTCGGGTGTTCGATTCGTAGTATTGCAAGTAGTTTTCGCGTCAGCTCCACGGTGCCCGCTGGACAGCTTTCAAAGCGCGTCCCCTTCGATGGGATAAAGGGCCCTATGCCTATCATGGCGGGGTCTATCTCTCTAATTAATTTTATATCTTTTATATGACTCTCAAGATTTGTGAATGGTGCAGCCACCATAAAACCCGTTCCGACTTGGTAGCCAAGCTCCTTTAAGTCGTAGATTGCTTTTAGTCTACGCTCTAAGCTTTGATCTGCTGGATGAAGCTTTTGGAATATCTCTCTATCGGCCGTTTCATGTCTTAATAAAAATCTATCTGCCCCAGCCTCTTTAAAGAGCTTATATGCCTCATAGCTCCTCACTCCTAGTGATAAAGTGATGGCAGCATCATAATTTTTCCTTAAATGAGAAATAATTTCAGCGAAGGCCTCGTCAGTAAAGTGTGTGTCCTCGCCGCCTTGTAAAACGAAAGTTCTAAAACCTGCTTCATAAGCCGTCTCTGCCGCAGAATATATCTCGTCCTTAGTCAAGCGAAATCTATGTACAGAAGCTTTATTTCTGTTTATGCCGCAGTAGTAGCAGCCCTCTTTGCAATAGTTCGAAAACTCTATCAAAGCCCTTATGTAAATCTTGTTCGAAAACGTTTTTTGAGAAACGTCTCGAGCCCTCTTGTAAAGCTCCTCCAAAAAATCTTGATCCTCGCATAGAAGTATTTCCATAAGCTCCTTATCAGAAAAAAGCATTATACTCCCTCCAAATCAAAGCTTGGCGTGTAGTTCTTGCCATCTTGCTTGTCTTGAATAAAGGCATTTGTTATGCCAAGGTCCGCCGCATAATCAACGAAGCTATCATATTCTAAGTCGCTTACAGTCCTATTAATCTTCTTATAATCCTTCGCCATGTGCATAGGTTGATATTGATTCATCAGTGAAAATATCACGCTATCGCCATATTTACCATAAAGTAGGCGAACTATCTTTTTCGCATCGAAATATAGATTTGGAAGTAGAAGTAGACGTATAATGACGCCCTTCTTCATTATCCCATCTTCAACAATCACTTCAGGGACTTGTTTATGCATCTCGTCAATGGCCTCAAGCGCGTACTCTCTGTAGTGAGGCGCGTGCGAAAATTCATTGGCGTAGCTATCGGAAAAATACTTGAAGTCAGCTAGGTAGATGTCGATGAGACCATCAAGATTTTGGATAGCCTCTTTGAGCTCGTAGCTGTTTGTGTTGTAGACGAAAGGCAGGTCAAAGCCTCTGTCCTTCGCCATAACGATGGCGTCCTTGATAAGGTGACTAAAGTGCATTGGCGAGACCAAATTGATGTTGTGAACGCCCTTTGCTTTTAGCTCGAAGAAGATTTCCACGAGCCTTTCCTTGCTTATGTACTTGAACAGAGCGTCCTTATTTTGAGAAATTTCATAATTTTGGCAGAAGACGCAAGACAGATTGCATCCCGCGAAGAAGACAGTCCCCGAGCCGCGTGTACCCGAGATGACAGGCTCTTCAAATACATGAACAGATGCCTTTGATACGGCAAGTTCATTCTTCATTCTGCAAACGCCAAGTTTTTCGTCTCTATCGATGCCGCAATTGCGCGGACATAAATTACATATATACATCATATCACCATGAATATTATATAACTAATGAAGGATTATTGTCAATAAATATGTATTGACATAGGCTTTGTAAAAAGATATAATATAATTAGAAAGTAAGAAATTCCAACTAAGGAGGTAAGGCTATGTTAGTTGAGTTAAAAGCTAAGTCGCAAGTGACTATACCTAAGGAAATAGTGAGCTTGATGAATTTAAATCAAGGAGATAAATTTGAAATTATCGAGGAAAATGGCAGGATAGTTTTGATCCCGCTTGAAGTCTACCCAAAGAATGTGATTGATGAATTAAAGGCCTCAGTTGAAGAGATAAAGGCAAGTATTGACAATGGTGAGAGACCCGTCTTTGACTCGATAGATGCCTTGTTTGAAGAGCTGGATAAGTAATGAAATACAAAATTACTTACTCGGATGCCTTTAAAAAGCATTATAAATACTATCAGATATAGAAAAAGCTCAGACAAAGAAAAAAATTAATTTATTTGTAGAAAATCCATATCATCCGTCGCTAAGAACTAAAAAAATAAAAGGAACTGATAATATTTATGAGTTTTCTGTCAATATGGATATAAGAGTAATATGGTTTTATCATAACGATGAAGTGGTTATACTTCTTGATATTGGTCATCACGATATACTTAATAAGATTTAAAATGCTAGACTTTTTTTTGTCTAGCATTCTTTTATTATATCAAGCTCTGCATCAAGCTTTATTATCAAATTCTCTATGCTTTCTCTAAAGCTCTTTAGCTCGTCAAGCTTTTCCCTAATCTCGCTAGCTACTCTAATGTCCGTGAAAATGTTGTCAAAATATATATCCATGACATTATCACTCATTGTATCACTCATCTCCTTAGGAAGCCTCATGCCTATGTCGCCGAGCTCCTTATTAAGACTCTTTAGGTATATGCCCGCCTCCTTTATGCTAAGGTTCGCCCCCTGTATATGCTTTCTCTTAATTATACTAAAGAAAGAGCCGCCGCCAAGCATATCCCAAGCACTCATGCTCGATGCATCATCAAGCGACTTAACTGCTTTATCAAGCCTTAGCAAAACCTCAATCGCAGCCGCTTTTGCCTCTTTTATTTCCTTTTCCTTGTCCATGGATGTCACCCCTATCTATATTTATTCAAAACATTCTTAATAAAGTATCCAGTAAATTTTTTTGCTCCCTCACTATTCAAATGCGACGCATCATAGTAATCATCAAAGCCCAGATCCTCACTCATCACTTTAGTGAAGTCTATAAAGTCCGCGCCTATACTATTCACATAACTCTCAAGTTCGGCGATGTTCTCGTCGTAGACGCCCTTCGTATAAACCGGCGTCTTTATAAAATGCACTTCAACGCCATTTTTCTTAGCAAGATCATTTATCCTCTTAAGCGCGGCGTACTTTTTCTCTCTAAAATCCTTATCGTGCGCATTTGCGATATTATCAAGGTTTTCCTTGCTTAGTTCAGGATTTTTCACAAATTCTTTGCTCTGACGCTCGAGCTTCACAAAACCATTCAAATCGTCGTGGTAGTCCTTCCACTTGGCCTTGTAATCCTTCTCTTCAAGCGCCCTCCATCTTGTGTGGTACTTGATTAGCGGCATCACATTCTCCGCCCATTCCTCCGGAGGAAGGCTATCCTTAATCATCATAGCCTTGTTTATGCCCATGGGGAAATAGTCGGTGTAAGTGTGGACGCTGCCCTCATCGATATCGTTCATAGCCAAGGCGTCAAGCACGTCAACGTATATGGCCTTTGGCTTTGACCTCTTGATGGCCTCTTTGATGTAGTAGTAAGTCGCCTCAAGTGGCTGCTTTTGGCTCGCTAAGATGTACGAAGTGACTCCAGACGCCGCCAAATCCTCTGTATCGAAGGAGCAATACGCGTGCGACGTGCCAAAGAAGATGACGTCGTAAGGCTTGTCCTCGTTGAAGTAGCCGGCAATCTTGTTAATCATGTCCCAAGGCTTCACATCGGATTTTCTGATAAAGATGATATTTAATTTTGCAAGCACAAGGCTCAGTATGATGACAAAGCCCGCGATTTTTAAAATTCTCTTAATATATTTCATCTCTCTCACCCTTTAGAACTGGAAGTAAATGAACTGCGCTTCGCTGTAGCCCGGTCCGTAAATCCCGAAAATCAATGTCGCTATCAATAAAAATATATATATCGGCCATCTTACAATCAGGCTTCTTCTCTCGATATTGTCCGCAAGTTTCACTTTATTATATATAAGTATATCGACCACCATAAGAATGGCTATCGCAATGAGTAAGATGACTGTATCTTCGTAAGGAAAAGCGATTGACGCATCTAGGCTTCCTGCCTGTCTCTTAAGTATGCCAAGTAAATAGGCTTTTGCCGCGCCAATATTTTTGCTTCTAAAGATTACAAAACTCAAAACTGCAACGACAAAGGTAATCAAGCGGCGGATATTTCTATAAATAAAATTATCTCTGATACCCTTTGTGATGCCTTTAAAACTATCTTCCAAGATATTGAAAACGCCATGAATAAGGCCCCAAAGAACGAAAGTGTAGTTCGCTCCATGCCAAAGACCGCTCACTAAAAAGACGATTAAAACGTTTAAGTGCTTTCTAAAAGCGCCCTTCCTGTTTCCGCCCAAAGGGATGTAAAGGTAGTCCTTAAACCAAGTAGATAGCGAGATATGCCAGCGTCTCCAAAATTCTGTGATTGATTTCGATAGGTATGGCGCTCTAAAATTGTCCATAAGATCATAGCCCAAGATCTTTGCCGAGCCCTTTGCGATGATTGAATATGAATAAAAATCGCAATAGATTTGCACGGCGAATAATAAGGCCGCGTAGCATAAAAAGATGTATGAGTAGCCTTGGTAGCTGTCAAAGACTTGGTTTACAAAGATCGCTGCCCTATCTGCAATGACTAGCTTTAGGAAAAAGCCCCAAAGTATGTAAAGAAGCCCTTTCGATAGATTTTCGTAACGCCTTGTGCCCAAAGTATCGATCTGAGTAAGAAGGTTTTTTGACCTCTCTATCGGCCCAGCGACTAATTGCGGGAAGAACGAGACGAAAAGAGCGTAATTAATAAAGTTCCTCTCAGCTTTGATCTCGCCTCTGTAAACGTCAACGATGTAGCCAAGCGCTTGAAATGTGTAAAAGGAAATGCCGACTGGCAGCAAAACGTCTATGACAGGCATGTCAATACTTAAAGCCGCTATGCCGAGTATTTTATTTATAAAATTAACTGTAAAACTGTAGTACTTAAAAACGAAAAGTATCGCCAAATTGACAAAGAAGCAAAGTCCGAGATAGAGCTTTTTCTTTTTTTTCGCTCCCACCATATCCATGGCGATGGCTGTGCCATAAGTCGCTACTGTGCTAAATAGCATTAGTAGTGAGTACTTAAGATTCCAGCACGAATAAAAGAAATAGCTTGCCAAGAGCAAAAAGACTCTCTTAAGCTTCTTTGGTAGTATGAAATAAACTAGGCAAACGATTGTGAAGAACACAATGTAGCCAGCTGAGTTAAATAGCATATAAAATCTCCTATGTATCTAAAATGGACAAAGAGCTGATTTTGCGCGCCTTTGTCCAAGTTCATCATATAGTTTTGTCTGAAAGTTTTTTAATATCGTTAATAATAATCTTGCTGCGTTCGAGCGTGATGATGCCCTCGTCTTGGAATTGGCTAAGCTTTCTCGATATAGTCTCGCGCGTAAGTCCCGTGAAGGAGCCCATCTCCTCGCGATTGATCTTAAGATCGACTGTGATGACGCCGTCATTGATCGAACCCGATATTTTTATAAGATTAATAAGGGCCTTGGCTACCTTCATGTCCGCGTTAATGACAGAAAGCCTGTCAATTAGCTCTTCCGACTTTCTGATTCTGTAGTAAGCTTCTTCCAAAACCTTCAAAACGAAGTCGCGGTTCTTAAGCATGATGTTTTCGAAATCGTATTTATTTATGACTATGATCTTCGCATTCGTTGTGGCAGCTGCATTGTAGACGTACTTGTCTTGATAAAGTATGTTGAAGCCGCCAACGAAGTCGTCCTTTTTGTAGATGTAGAGGATTTGCTCCCTGCCATCCGAAAGGTACATCGATATCTTCATAAAGCCTTCGTAAACGATAAACATCCTGTCTGCGCTGTCCCCTGATGAGAATATGGCGTCGCCACGCTTAAAAGTCTCGAGCTTGAGACCTTTTTTGATCTCCATCAGCTCATCATCGGAAAAGTATGAAAAAAGTGGTATCTTCTTTAAATCAATATTATCTGGGAATTTATTATTCATCTTATTCTTTATTTACTAAGACTACAAGGCTTTCACTGTCATCCATCGCCACCGCGCTTATGGTATTAGTGCCATCGAAGTTAAGCGCTTCGCCCGCCTTAACAACATGCTTTTCCACTTCGCCAATGGTGATTTCGAAAGAACCCTTCATTACAGCGAAAACTATCTCTTTATCAGGATGATTGTGTTTTTCAATAGTATCGCCCTTCTTCAAAATTTTGTGAACGAAATTAACTCCGTTAATGCTTTTTAGTAAGCCTTCTTCTTTTAAAACTTTTGCTAACATCTTATCCCTCCTCTAATATATTTCTAATTTTTTCTTTGTAAACTTCAACGCCCGGCTGGCCATAAGGCTCAAGCATGTCCATAGCTGCGTTATAGACGCAGGCCGCCATGTAGAAGATGGCAAGCTTTGCAAGGCCCTCCTCATTTATCTCATTCAATTTAATTACGCAAGTTGGCACGCCGCCCATATGATGCGCCTTAACAGTCGCTTTGAAGGCAATTTCATTTATCTTGTTTAAATTGTTTATAGCTTTGTCACTAGATTTTTTCGCCTCTGCAAATATATGGGTCTCGATTATATTGCGCCTGCCCTCTTGCAAGAGCTGACCCATAGAGTGAAGGTCCTGTGTGTACTTAAGGTTTGAGACTATCAGTCCCTTGCCGTCCTTGGCAAGCGATTCGCAAAGAAGCTGCTTAATCCACTCAGTAAATGACGCGAGCCTTTCCTCGTAAATGCTGATAAACTCAAGCGCGTAAGATTCTCCTGCCACGTGCCTATAGTAAGCGTAGTCAAGAGCCGTGTTATTTTCAAGACCATTATCAAAATACTCTTCCTTAGCACTTTTTATACCCAAAACAAGCGAGTCTATATCAAGGCCACTGGCAGCCATTGGCAAAATGCCAACTGCAGTGAAAACGCTGTAGCGACCGCCAATGTCCTCAGGTATCGTAAATGTCTTTATATTATGTACACTAGCGAACTTTGCTAATTCACTTGCTTCTGAGCTCGTCACTATAACCCCATGTGCAAGGTCAACGCCCTTCTTCTTCATATCGTCAAGGAAGATTTCGAAGACAAGTTTCGTCTCCATCGTAGTTCCCGACTTACTTATCACGTTTATGGCGTAGCGCTTGTCACGTAATTCGTGAAGAAGCTTAGTAATGCAGCCGCTGTCAAGCATATTGCCCGTAAAATATATAGGAAAATCACTTCCTAAAGCGTCGATAAAAGCCTTGGCACCGATAAATGATCCGCCGATGCCGATAACGACAAGAGCGTCAAAGTCCTTGCGAATGCGCTCAGCGGTGTTTTTTACGTCACTAATAAAGGCCTCGCTTAAGTAGTCAAGCCTAATCCAGTCCGACGCATATTTCGTATGAAATTGTTTAAACGCATCTAGCTTTTTCTCGGATGCATTCGCCTCGTATTGAAGCGGCTCCTTGAATATATCAAGCTGCATATGATTCACCTCGCTTATAAGTATCTATATTATAACACGAAAGAGCATAAATTTCCAGATATTAATGTGGTCTTTGTGATATAATGTCCTTGGTGATGAAAATGATTTTAGATGAATTTTTAGAAGAGCTTGAAGACGTGGCTCTAGCTGAGAAAAGACTCGCTTCTATAAAAAAGAATAAAGAAAAACTTATAAGTATGGAAGAATTTGAAAAAGAATTCAATATAGACTTTGACAAGATTGAGCCAATAGATGATGAAGAAATTGAATCAAGCGTTTAAAATTTTTCATTTCGGGTAAATAATTTACACTAGGAGGTAATAAATATGAACGAAAGAAAAGGTATAATTACATTTGGCGGATCACCAATGACTTTACTTGGTGACGAAACAAAAGTAGGTAGCAAGGCGCCTGAATTTAAGGCACTTAAGAATGACTTGTCAGAGTTTTCTCTTGACGAAGTGAAAGGCAAAGTTGTTATCATCAGCTCAGTTCCTTCGATTGACACACCTGTTTGCGAATTACAAACAAAGAGATTCAATGAAGAAGCTGCTAAGCTAGGCGATGCAGTTGTTTTAACACTTAGCTGCGACCTACCATTTGCTCAATCAAGATTTTGCGCTGCTGACGGCATTGACAAAGTTATAGTTTTGTCAGACCACAGAGACCTTGATTTTGGTACAAAATACGGTCTTGTGATCAAGGAGCTTCGTCTACTTGCAAGAGCCATCACTATCATTGATAAGGACGGCACTATCAAGTATCAAGAAATTGTTAGCGAAGTAACTAAACATCCTGATTATGATAAGGCGTTGGAAGAAGCTAAAAAGCTTATCTAAGTAAATACTTTTTTATATGACAATAGCTGGGCCACGTGGTCCAGCTATTATTTTTGCAAAAAAAACGCTCGGCCAATGAACGTTTTTTTTAGGTGGTGTAAATTATGTGTCTAAGATTATTCTTACAATTTAATTATACTATAGTCCATAATTTTAAATATGTCAATGGATTTCGCATAAATTGCCGCTTGTATAATAAATTACAATATGTGGCCCTCTTAGTATAGATAAATTTTATAAACACAAAATGGATAGAGTTTTTTCTATCCATTTTCTTTTCTATCTATTCAAATTTTTTCACTGCGCATATATGAACTGTGCCCGGACCTGTGTGAGCGCCTATGCTCACGGCGAATGGATTTAGTTCTATCGTCTTATCAGGATACTTCTCTACAAGCGCATCCCTTACCTTAGTTGCAAGATCAATGCAATCTGCGTGGCAAACCATGATCCTGTCATCATAAAGCTCGTGTCCGACCTCTTCCTCAAAGATGTCCACAGTCTTGGCAATGGCTCTGTTAGTTCCTCTGACATTGTCCTTTGTATAAATTACGCCATCGGCATGAACATCAAGAATGACCTTCATATTAATCAAGTTGCCGATAGTTGCCTTAAGCTTCGAGACTCTGCCGCCCCTTTGCAAGTACTCAAGCGAATCGACGAAGAAAACATATCTCGTGTTCTTCACAAAATTATCCGCGTATACCTTTAGCTCGTCAAAGCTCATCCCATCGCTCGCAAGCTTTGCAAGATTCAAAGCCATCATCCCTTGACCCATGGATGCGCCGCGCGAGTCAACGAGTAAAAGCCTGTCATCAGCTATGCCCAAAGAGTTCTTCGCAAGAACCGCGTTGTTAAAAGTTGACGACATGCCAGTAGAAAGCGATACGTAGATCGCCTTGTCATATTTATCTAAAACTTCTTTAAATTTCACTTCGTATTCGTGCGGAGTGATCGCTCCAGTCTTGTAAACAGCGCCATTTCTCATGTCATCGTAAATTTCCTTGCCGCTGATGTCGACGCCATCTAAGTAAGTTTTGTCTTCCTTCATAATGACAATCGGCATAACATCTATACAAAATTCACGTGCCAGTTCTTTACCTATGTCTGAAGCCGAATCTGTTATAATCTTAATACTCATGATTTCCTCCTCATATATACTTATTATATGATAAATTTATTATTTTTTCAAGTCCAGAATTATTTTTTTCACCATGCTCATGGCGGAGCGGATCTCATCCTCATCCATAGCCCCGTAACCAAGCAGTAGCGCGTCCTTCGCCATAGGCTCCTCACTTAGGTAATAGTCTTTAAGTCTCGAAGCTTTTATGCCATTCTCTTTAAGCGCCATGACAATGGCTTCGTAATCATCTATACCATCAACGTAAACTTTAAGATGCATACCGGCCATGGAGTCGATGGCGTGAAGGCCGTCTATGTCCTCGAGCTCATCCAAAAGCACGAGACGCTTCTTATTGTAAATACCCTTCATCCTGTTGAGCTGCCTTTCGAAGTGGCCGCCCTTCATAAAGTCCTTGACAAGTATCTGAACTATGTTTGACACGGTCGAGTTAATCTGCGGCTTGACCTCGTAGTACCTCTTTAGTAGTTCGTTCGGCAGAACCATGTAGCTCAGTCTTAATAAGGGACTGATGGATTTTGAAAAATTCGCGATGTAGATGACTTTATCCATCTCATCGAGGCTCTTTAATGGGGAAAGCGCCCTCGATGAGTACCTGAACTCGCTGTCGTAGTCGTCTTCAATGATGTAGCGGCCGCTTGCCCCATAAGCCCAGTTCAAAAACTCGAAACGCCTCTTGATCGGCATGACGGTCGCCGTCGGAAATTGGTTCGATGGAGTAAGTAGCGCAGCAGAGCAATTTGCACGCTCGAAGCGCTCGAAGCTCATCCCGCTATTGTCAAGGCTAATGGGCTCGTAGTCAACATTATTGAGCTTCAAAAGCGTTTTGAGCTCCTTGTAGCCCGGATTTTCAAGGCCGAGGCGAAGCTTTTTATCCAAAATGATGAAGATTATCGTCAAAAGCTGCTCAAGACCCGAACTGATAATGATATTGTCCTCGCTAGTCTTGATGCCACGCGCCTTGAAGAGGTAATTTTTGATCTCGTGGCGCAGACCGTAAAGCCCTTGGTAGTCCCTCTCGTAAAATTCCTCGTCGTAAATGACTTCCTGCGTGAAAATCTTTTTAAATTTGTCAATTGGGTAGCTCTCCTTATCACCTTCGGTGATGGCAAAGGAGTACTTGTAGCTTTCTGTGACAGGTCTAGTCGCGTTTATGGGCTCCGCCTTAAAATTATATAATGAGCCAATCTCGCTGACAAAGTAGCCGCGCTTCTCGACGCTCTCTATGTAGCCTTCGCAGCTAAGGGCGTCGTAGGCCGCTCTAATGGTATTGACGGCGACAGCCATCTCCTTAGCGAGTGCCCTCTTAGATGGCAGCTTCTCGCCTTTTTTGAAGCGCCCTTCAAGTATGGCGTCCTTAAAATATTCATATATCTCTTCATAAATGGGCCTATCACCTTTCAAATCTATTTGCATAGAGATCCTCCTATCTGGTACCATCAAAATAATCATAATTGGTACTTTTAATTATACCATAATCCAAGTATAATAGCTATAAAAGAGGAGGAATATTATGAATAAAAAATTTTTAGACTTTACAAATACACTTAAGGGCGGCGTCATCATGGACGTTACTAATCCTGAGGAAGCGAAGATTGCCGAAAGTGCCGGCGCATGCGCTGTCATGGCGCTTGAGAGGGTACCTGCGGACATCAGACGCGAAGGCGGCGTTGCTAGAATGAGCGATCCAGAAATGATTTTGGAGATAAAAAAAGCTGTCAAGATCCCTGTTATGGCGAAGTGCAGAATCGGTCACTTTGTTGAGGCAGGCGTTTTGGAAGCGCTTGGCATTGACTACGTCGATGAATCGGAAGTTTTGTCAAAGGCTGATAACGACAATCACATAGACAAATACAAGTTCGACGTGCCTTTCGTTTGCGGGGCGAGAGATCTTGGCGAAGCGCTTAGAAGGATCGAAGAAGGCGCATCGATGATCAGAAGCAAGGGCGAAGCAGGTACTGGCGACGTCGTACAAGCTGTAAGCCACTTAAGACAAATACTTGGCGGCATCTCGCTACTTGTGTCGAAGAGAGAGGATGAGCTATATACATTTGCAAAAGAATATAGAGTTAGCTACGATATAGTGAAATACGTTTATGACAACAAGAGACTACCTGTACTAAACTTCTCAGCTGGTGGTGTCGCTACACCTCAAGACGCAGCACTTATGAGAAGACTTGGCGCTGAAGGCGTCTTCGTTGGCAGCGGTATATTTAAGAGTGAAGATCCAGAGAGAAGAGCTAAGGCAATAGTTAAGGCAGTCGAAAATTATGAAGATAACAAGATTATAGCTGAGGTGGCGACTGGACTTGGTAAGGCTATGTTTGGGATTAATGAAGATGAGCTAACTATAAAAATGGCAGATAGATAAAATTTCGCGTTCGTGCGAAGCACCAAGATTCTCGGGACCCATTCAAAGCGAAGCTTTGTAAATGGGTGAGGTTCTTCGAATTGCGCCTGAAACTCGTTCGCTTCTCGTAATCATCTAGTTTTTTCTGCATAGCGCAAAGGTTCTCGCTAATTTTTTGGCGGGGTTCTTCAATTTGTTAGGTGATTATTCATTGGCACTATAATAAATTTGATTAAATTATAAACTTAGACATAAAAGAAGGATAGAGATTTTAAAATCTCTATCCTTTGTTTTTATCTGTGTTGAATTATTTAACTATTTTCGCATCCTTAATAATTGCCAATGGAAACGGTATCTCATCCGAATTATACACATCCAGCACTCCCTCAACCGTTACCTCTTCCTTATCCTTTGGATATTTCTCGTTCTTATCCTCTAACACATACTGAAGTCCTTGTTGGCAGCACGCTTGTCTATCGTTGATAAGGACGTAGTGGTCGATGCCGGATGTATCTGTTGTCTCTAGATCTGTTGCGATGCCTGAAAGCTTGATCTTAACGCCCACAAAGCTCTTTGGGTCTTCGGCTATCATGGCGACGATGACGTAGTTCATATCTGCGTCGTTCGCTGTTAAATCATAGCTTTGGCCGTTTGCGTTTGAGCTTTCATTTTCACTAGCGCTTTCATTTTCACTAGTGCTTTCATTTTCACTAGTGCTTTCATTTTCACTAGCGCTATCAGCCTCGCCTTGATTTGTTTTTTCACTAGGGCTATCGGCCTCACTTTGGCTTAGCTCGTCACTTGTTTCGCTCTCTTGATCAGGCGAAGTGGCCCCACCATCATCCCCGTCCATTGTCTTGGAGCTTTCTTTCATCTTATTCACTGTCTCGTTGACGGTGCTATTAGGCATATAACGGTATATAACTTTTTTGTTTGTGAAAAATGCGAGTATCAAGACCAAAATCAAGGCCCCCACTATCCTCAAAATTCTCTTCCTTGTTTTATCCACGTTTCACACCTCCTACTATTGACATAATTATGAATATGGCGAGATTCATCACGACGATTGTCGAGCCGACTGGTGTCGAAGCAAGTATCGCAAATATCGCGCCTCCAAGTGCTGATATTAGCGAGATTATTGCCGAGGCGATTGCTATCTTCCTAAATGAATGGAAAACTTTCATCGCTGAAACTGCTGGGAAGACGATGAGTGCTGCGACTAGAAGTGAGCCCACGAGCCTGATTGCAAGTGTGATCACGACTGCGACGACCATTGACAAGACTGTGTTTAGCCTTTCGACTTTGATGCCTGAAGCGCTTGCGAGGTCTTCGTCGAAGACTGTGATGTATATTTCTTTATAGTAGTAGATGAAGAAAAGTATCACGAGTATCGAGAGTGCCACGGATGTGATGACGTCTAGCTTTGTGAGTGTCAGGATGGATGTCGATCCGAAAAGTATTGTGCACACGTCAACTAAGACGTTTGGGCCGACTCTGAAGACGTTCATGACTAGGTAGCCCACTGCGAGTGCCGAGACTGAAACCATTGCGATGGCTGCGTCTGAGATGATTTTCTTGGAATTATTTCCTTGGAGTAGTATTAGCGCGAAAAATATTGTCATAGGTAGTGCTAGGACTAATTTTTGCGTAAAGCCGATGGCTGTCGCGATTGATAGGGACGCGAAGGCGACGTTTGAAAGTGAATTTGCGATGTAGGAGTAGCGTTTCAAAACGAGTATCACGCCCAAAAATGCTGACGCGAGCGCTATGAGTGAGGCGCAGACTAGTGCGTAGCGCACGAAGGGGTAGCCTAGGTAGAAGGTGAATTTGTTAATTAAGTCCATCTTTTTTGCCTCCTTCCTCGTAAATCGCGCGGCTGCCGTCAAGCTTAAGTACTTTGTTTGCATATTGTGTAGCTCTTTGGCTGTCGTGCGATACCATGATTATGGCTGTGCCACTTGCGTTTATCTTTTCAAGCATCTCGTAGAGGCTTCCTTGCGCCTCTGGGTCGAGGCCGGCAAGCGGCTCGTCGAGTATAAGTAGCTTCTTTTCTTCTACGAAGCTTCTTGCGAGCAAGGCTCTCTGCCTTTGTCCGCCTGATAATGAGGAAAAGCGTCTGTCTTTGAGATTTGCTATGCCAAAATTATCAAGGCATTCAAGTGCTCTCGCCTTTTCTTCTTTTGTGTAGAAAAATCTTTTTTTGATCTTAAAGCCGGATAGAACGAGCTCCATCACTGAAGTCGGAAAATCGGCTGCGACCAGGAGGATCTGCGGTAGGTAGGCGATTTCGTCTTTTGAAATGCCATCTAAAACTATATCCCCCGATATTTTCTTATTAAGGCCCAAGATGGTTCTGATCAGGCTCGACTTGCCCGAGCCGTTTTCGCCTAGGATGACGATGTAGTCACCATCTGAAACCTCTAGGTTTATAAAGTCACTTAGGACTTGACCTTTGTAGCCAAATCCTAAGTCTTTTAGTATTAATTTCATTAGTTTAACGCCTTCTTTAAAGCGTCTAAGTTCATTTGCATGTAGTCAATGTATGACTTGCCGTCATTTGAACTAGCATTTTCCATGGATGTCATCTCGATGATGTCTTGGTCCTTTGCCTTGCTTGCGTTTTTCACTGTGTCTGCGATTTTGCCGTCTGAACCAGCTAGCTTAATGATGTGCTTAATGCCAAGTTCGTCGACTTTTTGCGCTAGGAAGCTAATAGTTTCAAAGCTTGCTTCGCTTTCTGCCGAGCAGCCAACAAAGGCAGCGAAGTAGTCAAGGTCAAGGTCACTTACTAAGTAGCGGAATGGGAAGCGATCTGCAACTAAGATAGTATCAACTTTTGCAGTCTTTCTCATCTCGTCAAAGTCATTTTGAAGCGCATCAAGTTTTTCTGCGTATGCTTCGTAATTTGCCTTGAATTTGTCCGCGTTCTTTGGATCGATTTCTGCTAGAGCGTCCGCTATCGCCATGGATATAGTCTTAGCGTTCTTCACAGATAGCCAAACATGTTCGTCGTATTCTATTTCTTCATGTTCATGTTCATGGTCATGGTCGTGGTCTTCATCGTCATGGTCATGGTCTTCATCTCCATGGTCGTGGTCATGGTCTTCATCGCCATGCTCATGCTCATGGTCTTCATCGCCATCTTCATGTTCATGCTCATGCTCCATACCTTCTTTGACTTCTTCTTCCTTAACAGCGTCACCTAAAATTTCAAGCATATTAAGAACTTTGGCATTAGGCGCTTGTTTTGCTGCATCTGGAGCCCATTCGTCCGATTCGCCGCCCACATACAAGAATAGATTTGCCTTTGCAATCTTTTCGATGTCTTGAGCGGAAGGCTCGTAATTGTGAAGGCTTACGCCGTTGTCAGTTAAATTAGTTACTTCGACGTCAGTGCCTTCAGTGATGTTCTTGACCCAATCATAAGCTGGGAATGTGTTAGTTACAACGCTTATAGCGTCTCCGTCCTTTTGAATGCTGTCTGCTTGATCAGCTGGAATAGCCTCAGAAGCTGGTTCCTCTGCCATCTCTGGCGCTTTATTTGAATTGCATGCCACTAACAAAACGACCGCTAGTAGGCAAGCTAAAAATTTATTTATATTTTTCATATTGATCTCCTTTTTTTATATATTCTACCGATATTAAATTTTGCCGTTATTATATAAAAAAGAGATCTCTAATTGTTCATGCGCACCATAAGCTCGACTGGTGTCTTCGCCATAGCCATAGTCATGGTAATGGTGATGGCCCTCATAAATACTAGTACTGCGAGCATGACTGTGACTGCCGCACGCGAATGGTCTAAGTGCTTTTCTAAGTCCGAGACCATGTCCATGAAGCGGCAGATTGGGCAAGATGTGCGCTTGCAGATGTGGAAGGCGCTTGTGGCCGCGACGAAAAAGCTTAGTAGCGAGAATGCGACTAATATGATGCAAAGTATTGATAATAGTTTTTTGATACGCTTTGGCATGTGGCCCTCCTTTTTTACATGCCTTATTATATAGCAGGGCTTTAAGAATGTCAAGAAATAGCGGCTTATATCGATTAAAATATATATGTACACACATTTATATTTTGCAGAGCGATGAAGAACCCCGTCCATAAATGGACGTGAACCTTTGCGCTATGCTGAGATTGGCGTAGTACAGAATTTTTTTGGAGTGAGTCGTATGAATATACGTCGCAGCGACAAAAGAATTCGAAACTAGCCAAGATCGCAAATCGAATGCAAAATAACAAAAAAGAGAGCAAAACGCTCTCTATATAATAATTATTCTATAGTCCCAGATTTGGATCAACCTCAAAAGCAAGATCCAACCCCCGACATCCATTAACATATTCCAAATATCCTTGCGCCCCAATCATCGCGGCATTATCTGTCGTATAAACTGCCTTCGGGTAATACAGCTTAAAGCCATGTGCCTTCTCTTCCTTAGCTAGCGCCTCACGTAGGGCCTTATTATTCGATACGCCGCCCGCAAGTACTATCTTGTCGTAGCCGAGCTCGTCTTTCAAATCAACTGCCTTCTTTGCGAGTACATCAACTGCGGCTTTTTGGAATGAGGCTGCGACGTCGGCCTTATTCACTTCGCGTCCCCTTTGCTCTTCGTTATGAAGATAATTTAGGACCGCTGTTTTTAGTCCCGAGAAACTAAAGTTGTAGTCGCCCGACTTCATCATAACTCGTGGAAGCTCGATGGCATCTGGATTTCCTTCCTTAGCGAGTTTCTCTATCTCTGGTCCACCCGGGTACGGTAGTCCCAAGGCTCTGGCGACCTTGTCAAAGGATTCGCCCGCTGCGTCATCAAGTGTCCTTCCGACTAAATCATAGTCGTAGTAGTCCTTCATATTTACAAGGTAAGTGTGGCCGCCCGAAACGACTAGCGAAACAAACGGCGGCTTCAAACCATCTGTCGTTATGTAATTTGCTGCGATGTGGCCCTTCATGTGATTTACTGGCACTATCGGCACATCCATTGACATCGCTAAGGCCTTCGCGAATGAGACGCCAACTAAAAGGGCTCCGATCAGTCCCGGTCCCCTCGTTACAGAGATGAATTCGATTTCGGATAAGTCAGTTTTTGCCTCAGTGAGTGCCTCTTCCAAAACTGCCGAGATCGCCTCGATGTGCATTCTTGACGCAATTTCAGGCACTACGCCCCCGAATTCTCTGTGCGTTGCTATTTGCGTTGCTATGACATTCGACAAAACTTCCAAGTCGTCCAATATGGCGATCGATGTCTCATCGCATGAACTTTCTATCGCTAAATGTTTCACTTTCTCCTCCACATAATCGCCGCATCTTCACCATGGTAATAGTTTTTGCGGACGCTTTCCTTTTTAAAATCGTATTTTTCGTATAAGCTTATCGCTTTAAAATTGCTTTCCCGAACTTCTAGGGCAATGGCTTTGCCTTCGGCTACCTCAATCGCCTGGGCTAATAGCTTTGCTCCTATACCCTGGCCTCTCAGCTCTTCCGAAACAGCTATATGCATCAAATCTGCCTCGTCATAGAGAATTTTGATGTCTACAAAGCCTCCTACGGCTCCCGTTTCGTCCACGTATACAAAGGCCTTAGAGCTATCGCTTTTTAGCTCGCTCCCCACTACGCCCATGGTCCAAGGATCATCTGTCTTTGACAAAATTTCGTAAATGGCCACCGCGTCATTAGGCTCTGCCCGTCTAATCACTTTTTATCTTCCTCAGCTTGCGATGACTTCATGTAAATAGGTATCGCGCCGTATCTATCTTCAGCTTCCATCTCATCAATATGGTCTATAACGTAGTCAAGGACTTCCTTTGCAATGGGTTCGTTCTCTCTATAGACGCCCGCTATGACATTCGCACCGAACTTTTCCTTGTATTTTCCATAGAAATCGCCCGGCATAATGACAGTGCCGTCAAGTCCATTAACGAGGCTAATTAGCTCATCCAAAGTGTATATGCGCTCTTCGTTCATGAGCTCAAATTGATTTTCGTAGCTATAAAGCGCCGCGAAGGCTCTATCGCGTCTCGCATCAATCGCTGGAATTATGTATTTAAGCCCTTTGTAGCGATAGCTCATCGCCTTAAGCGAAGATACGGTATAAATGGGCTTCTCGTCCTTAAAGCTAAAGGCCTTAATCATGGCGGCTGCTATCCTAAGTCCTGTGAAAGAACCGGGTCCCTTCGAAACAGCAAAGGCATCGATCTCGTCCACTTTTAGACCAAAGATGTCTAAAATCTCCTTGGCCATAAGGGCAAGCTTTTCGGAGGCGCTTCTGTCGTATGAAACGTTGAACTCTCCTCTCACAACGCCGTCAACTGCAAGCGCCGCGCTTATATATCTACTTGAACTGTCTAAACTTAAAATCTTCATATTACCTCTAATAATCAAAATTCGTTTCTAAAATTCGGCTCTCGCCGTCCTTAATTAGGCTTATCTTTTTCGCGTCTTTGAACTCATTCTCAATCGCTTCAGGCCACTCAATTAGGCTCACTGCGCCACCATCGTATAGGTAGTCATCAAGTCCAAGCGTATCTATGTCCATGGACTTTGTCAGTCTATATAAGTCAAAGTGGTATATCGCCATGCCCTCTGCCTTATAAACGTTCATTATGGCAAATGTCGGGCTTGTTACGTAGTCATCTGAACCAAGCGCCTTGACTATGGTCTTGGTGATGGTCGTTTTGCCGGCACCCATTTCCCCTTTTAAAAGAATTATGTCGCCTATATCAATTTTCTTCGCTATACGCTCGGCGGCGCGCCTTGTATCATCCAGTGTTTTCAGTACTTCTCTCATATTACGCCTCCCTCACGTGATCAAGGTAGGCGTATATAAACTTGTCGATGTCGCCGTCAATGACTTTTTGCACTTCGAAATTCTCTACATCTGTCCTATGGTCCTTGACAAGCATGTATGGATTGAAGATGTAGGAGCGGATTTGCGAGCCCCACGCAATCTGTGAGTAGTCGCCCGTAAGCTCATCTATGGTCTTTTTGCGCTCCTCTTCCTTCAGCTGAACAAGCTTGCCGTACAAAATACGAAGGGCTACCTCTTTGTTTTGCTTTTGGCTCCTTTCGTTTTGGCAAGTTGCGACCACGCCAGTCGGTATGTGCGTGATACGAACCGCTGAATCAGTGGTGTTGACGGATTGGCCGCCAGCGCCTTGTGAGCGGTAGTAGTCTATCTTTAAATCCTCTTCCTTTATATCTATAACAATATTTTCATCTATATCAGGGAAGACGTCGACCGAGGCAAAGCTTGTGTGCCTCTTCTTTTGCGCGTCGAAGGGCGATATCCTAACAAGTCTGTGAACCCCGCGCTCCGCCTTTAAAAAGCCATAGGCGTAGGCACCTAAAACCTTGAAATAAACACTTCTTATGCCGCCCTCGGTGTCCGCTAGATAGTCGATACACTCAAGTTTATACTCGTGATCGGCTGCCCATCTCGTGTACATGCGGTAGAGCATCTCCGCCCAGTCTTGAGCGTCGGTGCCGCCAGTACCTGCGTGTATCGATACGACCGCGCCATTCTTGTCATATTCGCCGTCAAGTAGCGTCCTCACCTTGAGTTCTTCGAGCGCCTTGTCTATTGACTCCGCCAAATCATGTAGAGCCTTGTAATTATCAGGCCTTTCCTCTTCGTAGAGCTCGATGTAGACAGCCATGTCCTCAAGATTTGATCCTATCTCCTCGTAGCTATTTAGAGGCGTAGTAACGTCTTTAAGCTCGTCTATTACCTTATCTGCCTTGTCCTTGTCGTCCCAGAATGACGGCTCGGCCATCTTCCTCTCAAGCTTCGTCTTAGTCTCTCTTAGACCATCAGCGTCAAAGATAGTCCCCTAACTTGATGTATCTCTCATTAAAATTCGCGTAATCTTCCTTATACTCTTGTAATGTCTTCATTACTCATTCCTTCCACAGCAGTTTTTGTACTTCTTGCCGCTTCCACATGGGCAAGGATCGTTCCTGCCAACTTTTTTAGTTTTTCTAACGTATGGCTTCTTCTTTTCGTCAGAACCCGCGCCTTCAAAACCTTCCTTTATATTCTTATTTTGCTCTCTTCTCTTAACCTTGCTTGGATCTTCAACGTGGAATAAAATCCTTAAAGTGTCTTCCTTGATCGCTTCATTCATCGCCTCGAACATGTCAAAGCCTTCAATTGCGTAGGCCCTAGCAGGGTCCTCTTGCGCCATGGACCTAAGTCCAATGCCTTGCTTCAACTGATCCATCGCGTCGATGTGATCCATCCACTTGTCGTCAACAACTTGTAGAAGCACGATTCTCTCTATCTCTCTGAACTTTTCAGGAGTAAATTCATTTTCCTTCGCTTCGTATTTTTTAAGCGCGTGCTCTGTAAGCATGTCAATTAGCTCATCCTTGAGAATGTCCTTAGTGTTTAGACCATCAATATCTTCTATATCTATATCGAAAATGGCCTTAAGGTGCATGAATAAGCTCTTGAAGTCCCAGTCGCCACAGTCTTCTTTTTCAAAAGTCATGGTATTTACAAAACCCGCTATGACATCCTTGATCATGGCAGTGATATTGTCCCTAAAATCAGCGCCTTCAAGGAGTTTCTTTCTCTCAGCGTAGATGACTTCCCTTTGCTTGTTCATTACATCATCGTACTTAAGAACGTGCTTTCTGATACCGTAGTTGTTTCCTTCGACCTTTCTTTGAGCCGACTCAATCAGCCTTGTCAATACTGGTGATTTTATCGAGTCGCCCTCAGGCATCTTCATCATGTCGATGGCGTTTTTAAATCTGTCGCCGCCAAATAGACGCATCAAGTCGTCTTCAGCAGATATATAGAATGTCGATGAACCGGGGTCACCTTGTCTGCCGGCACGACCACGGAGTTGATTGTCGATACGTCTTGACTCGTGTCTTTCAGTACCGATGATGTGTAAGCCGCCTGCATCAATAACCTTAGCCTTTTCCTCTTGAAGTTCCTTCTTATATTGTTCAACGTATTCGTCGTATTCTTTTCTATTCTTTAGTATTTCAGCATCCTTAGTGTCTTCATGCGAGTCAACTTGAGCCATCTCTTCCTCAGATAGACCCTTTCTTCTCATCGCTTGCTTTGCCATAAACTCAGGGTTACCGCCTAAGATGATGTCGGTACCACGGCCCGCCATGTTAGTCGCTATCGTAACTTGACCCAAACGGCCCGCTTGAGCAACTATTTCCGCTTCTTTGTCGTGGAACTTCGCGTTCAAGACCTCATGCTTGATGCCAGTCTTTTTAAGTAGTTTCGATAGTTCTTCCGACTTTTCTATGGATATAGTTCCGACTAGAACCGGTTGTCCAGTAGCGTGTCTAGCCTTGATATCATCAATAACAGCGCCGAATTTCTCAGCCTCAGTCCTATAAATCTCGTCAGGATTGTCTTGTCTAATAACCGGCTTGTTAGTCGGTATCTCAATAACGTCCATGTGGTAGATGTCTTGAAATTCCTCTTCTTCAGTCTTTGCAGTACCAGTCATACCCGAAAGTTTCTTGTACATTCTAAAGTAGTTTTGGAAAGTTATAGTCGCCAAAGTCTTCGACTCGCTCCTAACCTCAAGGCCTTCCTTCGCCTCAATTGCTTGATGTAGACCATCCGAGTAGCGTCTACCAAACATCAAACGGCCAGTAAACTCGTCAACGATGATGATCTCGCCATCTTTCACAACATAGTCCTTGTCCTTCTTCATAAGACTTCTAGCCTTCATCGCTTGATTAATATGGTGAATGATCTCCATATTCTCAATGTCAGAGAGGTTTTCAACCTTGAAAAATTCCTCCGCCTTCTTAGTTCCAAGCTCTGTTAATAGCACAGAACGGTCCTTTTCGTTGACAACGTAGTCCTTAGTCTCTTCCTCCTCTTCCTCTTGCTTAACAAACCTGTCAAGAGGGTCCACGTGCTCGTCAGGGTCTTGAATTCTGACCGATAGACGCGATACAAAAGTCTTTGCAAGCTCATAAAGATCAGTAGATTTGTCACCTTGACCAGAAATGATTAAAGGCGTTCTCGCCTCATCTATTAAAATAGAGTCCACTTCGTCGACAATCGCGTAGTTTAGCTCCCTTTGCACCATATTTTCCTTGTAGATAACCATGTTGTCCCTTAAGTAGTCGAAACCGAATTCATTGTTAGTACCATAAGTTATGTCAGATGCGTAAGCTATTTTCCTATCTTCCTTAGGCATGTCGTGCACAATGCAGCCGACAGATAGACCAAGATATTCAAAAACCTTGCCCATCCAGTCCCTGTCACGCTTAGCAAGGTAGTCGTTTACAGTAACGATGTGTACACCCTTGCCCTCAAGCGCATTTAAGTAAGCCGGCATAGTCTCAACCAAAGTCTTACCTTCACCAGTTTTCATCTCAGCGATGCGGCCTTGATGCAAAATGATGCCGCCTTCGACTTGCACCCTGTATGGCGTCATGCCTAGAACCCTCTTAGAAGCTTCCCTAACAGTCGCAAACGCCTCCGGCAAAATGTCATCAAGCGTTTCGCCGCCCTTAAGTCTTTCCTTTAATTTATTAGTATTATCCTTTAATTCCTCGTCCGATAGCTTAGAGTATTCATCCTCCAAAGCCATAACCTCTTCAACTTGTGATTTGTTCTTTTTAATAGCCCTATCAGAAGTAGAGCCAAATATTTTTGAGAATAATCCCATATCTTCACCTTCTTTAAATTACTTCACCCTTTATTATACCCGATAATAGAATAAAATTCAAGAACTTGGAAAATATTTTATGAGTAATAGCCCTCGCCACGCGCATGGCCTTGCCCCTTCAGTTGATTTTGTTTGGCAAATGGCGGGCAGATGGTATACGCCGTGCAAATGGTATATGACGAGCGATTGATTTTTTTACTTATAATTCTCTTCCTATATATATACTTCTCTTCCTATTATATATAGGCAAAGAGATATTAATTGAAAAAACGTTTTACACGCAAAACGACTTTTGCTAAATGTGTTTTTATTGAACTATGACTTTTTAGAAAATTGATTTTCACGAGCGCAGCCTTCGGAATAAATTGCTATTAGTGAGAAAAGATATGTTCCAAAAGCAGCGCATTGAGACAAATTGCTTCAATTGCTTTGCGAAGGACGACGGCCATAAATCCATCTAGTGAAGCGTAGCGTAACGAATATGGATTTATAGTCGGACAAGCTTAGCAATTGTCAATTTGTTGAACTAAGCTGCATGGAACTATCTTTTCGATGTGCAAGCGAAGGAAAACAATTTTCGATGTACAATTACTTTCCGTTCATATCGCCTCCATTTGTAAAGTTTATTTTACATTCGCAAGACCATTTTCGTAAAAATCAAAAAAAATTTAGTGATTTTACATATTTTACATAATCTTTACAAAATTAATATACATTCTTAACACAAGGCCACTATAATCAACTTGTAAAAATCATTTAAAGGAGTGTTATTTAAAAATGACAAAAAAATTAATTTCATTATTGCTAGTACTTGTATTAGCATTCTCTCTAGTAGCTTGCTCTAAGGGTGACGACAAGCCAGCTGAAACAGCTACTGAAACAAAAACAGAAGACACAAAGACTGAAGAAAAAACTGAAGAAAAAGCACCTGAAGCTTCTAACGAAACTATCACTGTAATCTCAAGAGAAGACGGTTCTGGTACTAGAGGAGCTTTCATCGAAATCGCTGGTATCGAAGAAAAAGACGGAGATACTAAGGTTGACAAAACTACTGTTGACGCTGTTGTTCAAAAATCTACTAACGCTGTGCTAATGACTGTTAACGGTGACAAGAACGCAATCGGTTACATCTCTTTAGGATCTTTAAACGATAGCGTTAAGGCTGTTAAGGTTGAAGGCGTTGAAGCTACTGCTGATGACGTTCTTGACGGTTCATACAAGATCGCAAGACCATTCAACATTGTTTACAAGGGCGAACTTGATGGACTTAAGAAAGACTTCGTAGACTTTATGATGTCTAAAGAAGGTCAAGACATGGTTCTTGAAAACAAATACGTTCAAGTTGACACTGCAGCTCCTGAATACAAACAAAATTCTCAATCAGGTAAGCTTGTAGTTGGTGGATCAACATCTGTTACTCCACTTATGGAAAAATTCGCTGAAAAATACATGGAAATGTATCCAGACGTTAAGATTGAAATCCAATCAACTGGATCATCTGCTGGTATCCAAGCAGCTATCGAAGGTGCAGCTGATTTAGGTATGGCATCAAGAGACGTTTCTGATGAAGAAAAGGCTGAATTAAATAACATAGTTATCGCTAAAGACGGTATCGCTGTTATAGTTAACAATGAAAATGCAATCGAAGATTTAACTCTTGATCAAATCAAAGGCATCTTCGTAGGCGATATCAAAACTTGGGGAGATATTAAATAATTTAGACTAAAACAAAATTTCTTGAGGAGGGCCAGATTTGAGCCCTCCATAATTTTATAAGGAGTAATTATGAATAAAAATTTTAAAGAGAATTTCATGAAGTATTTCTTCTTTGTCATCTCTCTAATATCTGTCTTTGCTCTTTTACTTATATGCTACTTCATTTTTTCTGAAGGCATTCCCTTTGTAAAAGAGTACGGACTAAAAGCATTTTTATTTGGCAAAGTATGGGCTCCTAGGAACGTTCCCGCATCTTACGGTATCGTGTCAATGGTAGTTGGCTCAGTGTATACAACGCTCGGCGCGATCATCATAGGTCTGCCTATAGGTTTACTTACAGCCATATATATGGCTTTCTATTCCAATAAAAAAGCATACAAAATACTGGAGCCAGCTGTTCAGCTAATGGCGGGCATCCCTTCAATAGTATATGGTTTCTTTGCCCTTGTAGTTATTGTGCCACTTGTAAGAAAAAGTTTTGGCGGTGACGGCATGAATATAATAACGGCTTCCCTACTTCTAGGAATAATGATACTTCCAACTATAATCTCCATTTGCGAGGCATCATTAAGGGCCGTCCCAAAAGCCTTCTTCCAAGGTTCAGTAGCACTCGGCGCAAGTAAAGAAATAAGCATATTTAAAGTCGTTGTACCTGCTGCAAAGAGCGGAATCATCTCCTCTTTCATCTTAGGTATAGGTAGAGCGATTGGTGAAACTATGGCTGTTTACTTAATTGCGGGTAATCAGCCTAGAATCCCAGGCTCCATTACACAAGGGGTTAGAACACTTACTACAAATATAGTTATAGAGATGGCATACGCTACACCAAAGCATAGACAAGGACTTATCGCAACTGCCATGGTCCTATTCATCTTCATTTTGGTAATTAACACTATATTCTACTTTATAAAAGGAAGTGAAAAGAATTATGAGTAAATTTTTGAAAATATTAATCAAAGTCGCTGCCTACTTCACATTGGCGACGCTTATCTTCATAATCCTTTACATCTCCGTCAATGGTCTACCAAATTTAAAGCCGTCGTTATTTGCACTTAAGTACACAACTGAGAACGTATCGATGCTGCCAAGCTTAATTGTAACGCTTGTAGTAGTTATACTCACTTTACTAGTTGCTGTGCCTATAGGCGTAGCGAGCGCCATCTACCTAAGTGAATACTCGAAGAAAGGCTCAAAGATTGTTAAGATCATTAGGCTTGGTACTGAGTCACTTGCAGGTATCCCGTCTATCATCTACGGTCTATTTGGTATGATCTTTTTCGTATATGAACTGCAAATGCAATATTCGATCATGGCCTGTGTATTAACCGCCATCATCATGGTACTGCCAATAATTATAAGAACGTCGGAAGAAGCGATACTAGCTGTGCCTGACTCATTTAGAAAGGCATCCTTTGGTCTAGGCGCGGGAAAGCTATCGACGATATTCAAAGTAGTTTTACCTCCAGCTATGAACGGAATTTTGGCGGGTATCATACTTTCTATAGGTAGAATCGTCGGCGAAACTGCTGCATTTATCTACACTCTAGGTACTGCGACTGCCATGCCAAAGGCGCTTAACGAATCAGGAAGAACGCTTGCCCTACACATGTACGTACTAAGTGACGAGGGCTTCCACGTTGAAGCAAGTTTTGCAACTGCCTTTGTTTTACTGATTGTAGTTGTAATTATCAATATGCTTTCAACAAAATTATCAAGAAAGGTTATGAAATAATGAATAAAATTGAAGTTAAAAACGTTGACCTCTTTTATGGTGATTTTCAGGCGCTAAAGAATGTGTCTATGGATATGCCGGAGAATAAAATCACGGCTTTCATTGGCCCATCTGGCTGTGGTAAATCAACACTATTAAAGAGTTTAAATAGAATGAATGATCTTGTCGATGGAGTAAAAATCACTGGCGAAATCACTTTGGATGGCGAGGACATCTACGCTCCAAAAGTTGATGTTAACGAGCTTCGTAAGAGGGTCGGCATGGTTTTTCAACAACCAAACCCATTTAGCATGTCTATCTACGATAACATTGCCTATGGTCCTCGTGTTCACGGAATCAAGAAGAAAAAGGACCTTGACATCATCGTAGAAAGGTCACTGCAAGGTGCGGCTCTTTGGGACGAAGTAAAGGATAAACTAAAGAGAAACGCTCTGCAAATATCTGGTGGCCAACAACAAAGGCTTTGCATAGCAAGGGCGCTAGCTGTTGAACCGGAAGTTTTGTTAATGGACGAACCAACATCGGCTCTTGACCCAATATCGACATCGAAAATCGAAGAATTATGCGACTCACTTAAGGACCGCTACACCATCGTCATCGTGACTCACAACATGCAACAAGCGGGTCGTATATCGGACTACTGCTCCTTCTTCTTTGAAGGCGAAATCATCGAATCAGATGTAACGAGCACCATTTTCCAAAATCCAAAAAATAAAAAGACTGAAGACTATATCACTGGTAGATTCGGTTAAAAAAGGGGTATAATCATGGTAAGAACAAGATACATTAATGAATTAGAAAATTTAAAGAATGAAATCATTTTATATAGTGCTATCGTTGAAAAGATGCTGATGGACATGAAGGTGACTATAGAGATGGCTGCGGAAGGCGCTGAGATCAAGGATCAGCTTAATGAGATCGCGAACAAAGAGGACGAGATCCGTGAGTTTGGCAGAAACATCGAGACTCTTTGTCTTAAGATCATGTCGACTCAACAACCGGTTGCGAAGGATTTAAGGTTTGTTTCGTCTACTTTAAATATCATCAGAAGCGTTGAAAAGATCGGCGACCATGTCATTGAAATCACTGGCTTATTTAATTTTGTAAGCATCGGCGAGGACTTCACTGAAGAGATTTTGGATATGTGCCTATCGACTAAGAAGATGTTAAAGAGCGCGATTGACGCCTTTATCACAGGCGATTTGGAAGAGAGCTACAAGGTCATCGCCTCTGACGACAAGATCGACGCTTTATTCCACCACATAATGAACGAGGTCGTTGACAAGATTGGCGAGAGCAAAGAGGACGCTTTAAGGCTTATAGACATCATACAAATTGCGAAGTACTTCGAAAGAATCGGCGACAATGCTGAATCTATCGCGGACTGGAGCGTATTTTCAATCACTTCTAAGCACTATGAGTAGGAGGAGCTATGATATATATAGTTGAAGACGACAGGAGCATTAGGGACCTAGTCCTATATGCACTGCACAATGAAAATTACAAGGCTGAAGGCTTTGAAAATGCTGATGAGTTCTTCGCAAGAGTGAAAAAAGAAGTGCCAACGCTAGTTATGCTCGACATCATGCTACCTGGCACGAGCGGACTTGAAATACTTGATCAAATGAAAAGGGATGCCGCACTAAAGAACATCCCCGTAATTATGCTAACAGCTAAGACTACTGAGTTTGACAAGATTACTGGGCTTGATAGAGGCGCCGATGACTACATCACAAAGCCATTTAGCGTACTTGAGCTCTTGGCAAGGGTCAGAGCCCTTCTTAGACGCAGTAAAGTCAATGCGGGCGACATACTTGACTACGCCGGCATCAGACTCGACTACGATAAAAGAACCGCAACAGTCGATGGCGAGCCCATCTCCCTTACTTATAAAGAGTTTGAGCTACTATACTTTTTACTATCAAACCCAAATATCGTCCTAACAAGAGACAGGATTATAGAGAAGATCTGGGGCTACGATTTTGAAGGAGAGACAAGAACCGTTGACGTTCACATCGCCTCGATCAGGTCCAAGATTGAGCCGTATCAAGGCATTATCAAGACTATCAGAAGCCTTGGCTACAAGGTTGGTGACGAAAAGTGAAGAAAAAATTAAACATCACCTACGCCATTTGCTTTTTTCTAGCAATATTAATATCTGTCTCGCTAACAGTTTTTATAACATATAAAAATACAAGCGCAAACGATCTTAGAGACCTTCAAGACGAATTGAAACTCGCTTCGCAAATGGATGTAGAGAGCATAGAAAAGGTCGGCACATTTAGTAACAATATCCGCGCAACTGTAGTAGATCCAAGTGGTACAGTCATCTATGACAACTTCTCTGACCCATCGACTATGGAGAACCATGCGGCTAGAAAAGAGATTAAAGAAGCCTTAGCTGGCGACGTCGGCAAAGACGTGAGACTATCCAACACACTTAATAAGGACACATACTACTACGCTAGTTTAATGAGTGACGGCAATGTAATAAGGCTATCAAAGCAAACAGAATCAATACTTGGATCATTTATGAAAGTAGTTCCACTAATACTACTTATGTCAATTCTACTCATCCTAGTGCTTTTACTAATCAACAAAAAACTAGTAGACAAACTGCTTTTGCCTATCGATTACGCTGCAGAACACTTACACAGAGACGATTTCAATACAGCTAAGATAGATGTATACGACGAATTAAGTCCATTCATAAGGACTATAGAGAGAAAAAATAAAGACATCAAAGGATATATAGAAAGCCTTGAAACTAAGGAATCAACAGTAAATGAGATACTTAGGAACATGAACGAAGGCTTGGTGCTTATAGATACTGATCTAAAGGTCGTTCAGCTCAACGACGCATCAAAGAAGCTATTTAAGTCAAATATGCAAACAGATTATACGGGCATGGACGTCGTTAGGCTAACAAGGAGCCAAGAGGTTTCGACTAGACTAAATGATTTGATTCAAACGCACAAATCATCGAGCTTCGAGATCATGGTCGACGAAGACAACCTAAAGATATATCTTTCACCAATTGAGAATGGCAATGCCCTTACAGGCATCATCATGCTAGTTCTGGACGTAAACGACGAGAAAAAGGCCGAAAAGCTAAGACGCGAATTCTCCGCGAACGTTTCACACGAGCTAAAGAGCCCATTGACATCGATATCAGGCTACGCCGAGCTAATTAAGAACGGCATGGTTAAGGAAGAAGACATCAAGAAGTTCTCCGGCATCATCTTTGACGAAGCAGGTCAAATGCTGCGCTTGATCGATAACATCATCATGATATCGAAGCTAGACGAAAGACCACAGCTAAAGAGCGAGGAAGAAGTTTCGATTAAAGACACCATAGACAATATATTAGAGCTATATAAAGGCAAAATCGACGCGAAGAACTTAACAGTCGAGAGCCATATTGAAGAAGGTCTTAAGAAAAATGTGCCGCTTGGCATGCTTTCAGAGCTTTACAGAAACCTAATTTCAAACGCTATCAAGTACAATAAAGATGGCGGAAAAATCACAATATCCGTCGAAAGGCGCGGGGACAATATCATAAGCAAAATTTCAGACACAGGCATCGGCCTTGAGAAAGACGAAATCCCTCGTATATTCGAGCGCTTCTACATGGTCGATAAAGGAAGAAATAGAAATACAAACTCAACAGGCCTTGGTCTATCCATAGTGAAACATATTGTGGAAGATATGGGTGGATCGATTGATGTTAATAGTACTGTCGGCGAAGGAACTACTTTTAAAGTGATCTTTGGTATATAAGTTCACATTCAAGTGAGCCCTTGAACTCGCTTGCTCTGCGAAGTCCCATGGTCATAGTAGAATCCAGGGTAATTAGAGAAAAGTTAGTGAATAAAGTAATATTTATAATGAATATTTAAAATCAAGCGAGCCTAATCAATAAAAAATAAACAGACTATAAAAAATGAAAGCTGTGAGAAAAAATTCTCACAGCTTTTTTGTCTTCCTATTATATATATAATAGCAAGCAAAGGAAAGCCGTAAGTTTAATCAAATCGACGTTCGCTATGCTCCGTCTCTTTGTAAACTCTGGCATTAGGCATGCATAGTCAATCGAACATCGCTAACACTCGTTCTCTTGGTGCATGGACTTAACAATTTTCGATGTGCAAATTGAATGCAAAATTAAAGAGAGCCTATATAATAAAATATAAGACTCTCTCATATAATTGCTATTAAATATTATTAAAACTATTAACTAGTTTCTAGGACCCATGTCAAGAAGCATTCTGATTGTATCAATCATTTCTTGTACTTGTCTTGATGATGCTCTTGATTGAAGAAGTAACTTACTTGCTGCATCTATAGCATCTCCTAATTCTTTTCTCTTGTCCCCATGTCTTCTTGCTTTTCTCGCAAGGTTTCTGTGTTCTCTAAGATCTTTCTTTTCAGTTGAAGTAATTCTGTGGTCACTTTGCAATTGTGCAATTGCTTTACCTACTGCTGCATCTAGCATATCTGATGCTTCGTAGATTTCTCTAACTGTTGATTGTGGTCTAAGTCTTATAGAAGTAACTTCTCTTATAACTTTATTTAGGTCATCTAAAACATACTTAGGAGCTTCTTTAAGGTCTGTTCTGTAAAGTGCTCTTGCTTTAACTAGCTTATGATCAAGATCGCTTCTAACATAAAGGTTAGCTGTATCGTTGTTTGTTAAATCTGGATATCCTATAAGTTTTGCTTTTAAAGCTTCAAATTCAGCCATATAAGCCTTCATATCGTCAACTGTGTGGAATGGGCTTACTGCAATTACTAAACCTTGGAATACATATTCAGCAATTTCTACATGTGCTTGGTCAACTTTATATCTTAGTGTTGTTGTTGCAAATCTCATTGCTACACATAGTCTTCCAACTAGCATAAGTCTTTGAGGAATTGAAGATAAATCATAGATTTGTGAGAATCCCATACCAATTCCGCCAACGGCTTCAGGTGAGCAAGAATTTTCAATATTTAGTTCTAATTCATCAGTTTTTTCATTGAAATTCTTAATCATTTCTTTGTGAGTATCATTATATGGAGTGATATCTTTTGCATCGTCTCTTATAGCTTGAACTTGTCTTTTATAAACTTCTAAATCATTTACATCGATTTCGATGTCGCCGTCTTCGATAACTTCTTCGTCATCATTAATTATTTGTGCTTGCGCAACTGTTCCTAACACTGTATTAAACATTAATATTAATGCTAAGAAAATTGACATTAATTTTTTCATTATTTTGTCTCCTTTCAATTATAGACTATCTATATGAGAAATCTAGTTCTCTTACTTGATCTTTTATTGTAACTTTTGCGTGGAAGTTTTTTAACCAAACATAGAATTCAAATCCGTTAAATTTAACTCTACCTTTTCCTTGGTTCATATATACTTTCTTTGTTAAAGTCTTATCTCCAGAAGTAACTTCAACAGTCATATAACCGTTGTATCCTCTTCCATTTTTTAAAGCTTCTACTTCTATAGTAAATATGCCGGCTCTTCTTTGAGTGTTTTCTACACTTATAATTTCAATTTCAGCTTCTTTTGCTTTTTCTTTTACTTGTACATAAACTGATCCCATAATTCCATTTTCTGAAGCAGCAAATATTTTTATAAGACCTGGATGAAGTGCTCTTACAATTCCTGTAGTTTTGTCAACGTCTGCTATAGTATCGTTTTCAGAAGTATATGATAATGATTTATTGACAGCTTCTACTGGATAAACAAGTGCTTGAGCTGATAAATCATAAGTTTCTCCAACTGTCATAACAATCTTATCTGTAGCAAAGTCAACGCTTTTCACTTCAGTCTTGTCATGTTGTATAGGTGGTTCATCGTCATGTCCTGGAGCTGGATCTAATTCAAATCCGTAATTTTGTCCTGTAGCTTGTAATGGTGGAATTTGATCCATGTATCCGCCTTGTTCAACAACGTATAATGTAAATTTTCCTTGAACGTTGTTATCCTTAGCAATTACTATGATTTCTGTTGAGCCTGTTCTTTGAGGAATTATTTCCCCTGCACTTACTCTTGCAATATATGGATTAGCTGAGTATATAATTACGTCTTTATTTTTTACTTCATTAGGGAATATAACTGGTCTAATTCTTGTTTTCTTATCGATTGTGATGTATCCAGCTTCACCTTCCATGAATTCAATTCTTTCTACTCTAATTTTTGGTCCAGTAATCTTTTCCATTTCAACATGAACTTTTTCAATTTGAGAATCAAGTTCTCCGCAAGTTACATCTAGTCTCCACCACATTCTTGAGCCTTCGTCTATGGCCTCTTTAAGTGGTCTTGCTCTGAATTGTTTAGTTACTCTGTTTTGGCTATTGTAAACTCTTCTTGCCTCAGATAGTTCTCTACTAAAAGCAGCTTTCTTGTAAATAGTTGCTATGTCCTCAGGTCTAAGATCTGGATATTGAAGTAATTCTTCTTGAAGTGCTTCAAATCTTTCCATGTACTCAATGATTTGTCCTTCGCTTGCAAATGGATTGACTACATATAGTATACCTGTTAAGATATATTCTGCAATCTTAGTGTGTGCAGCTACAACTTTATTAGAAAGTTCTGTAGTTGCGAATCTAATAGCACGACCCAATCTAATAAGAAGTTGGATTCTTACAGGAATAGTTGTAAGATCATATACAGATCCTTCCCCAATACCTACTGCGCCTGCTACCTTTTCTTCGCTTATTTCAAGCTCTCTGTTGATGTCTTTAGCAGCTTCATGATATTTATCAAGAAGTTCCTTTTCATCATCATTCTTTGGTTCAATATCTTGAACGCTTTGAACCGCGTTTTTAATATCGACCTTTAAATCAGAAATTTCTAAAAGCACAGCTTCTTTTTCTGATTCAGCTTTAGCAATGTTTCCAAAAGGGCCCATTGTTGTTACTAAGATTGCCAACATAAGGACAAATGATAGTACATTTTTTAGTTTTTTCATTAGTAAACCTCCCTTTTACTTTTATTTATATAACTGGCTGTAGCCAGATATATCATATTGATTTTACTCAAATTTGAAGTACAATTCTCTACTTACATCCCCAACTGTAAGAGTAGCTACAAATTCTTTTTTAGATATTGCAAATGAAAAACCAGAATATTGTCTTAATAGTTTTCCATCAACAACCCTAAGAGTATCAGTTAATTCTCGTCCCTCAAGAGCATTAACTGTTAGTGTTGCTTCACCTGTATAAGGCTTCCCATCAGCTTCTATATATGCTTCAACTCTAAATATTCCAGCTTTTCTTTCTGTATTTGTTAATGAAATAATATTAATCTCATTCATTTTTTCTGGTATCATATCGCCAAAATATATAGTTTTTTCTTTGTCTCTTACTTTTATAGTTGCTTCAAATGCTTTTCTTGATATCGCAAAGTCACCGCCTAAAAATTTAGTTTTTACTTTGCCAGCATTGAAGTAAACTGTTCTTTCTTTTACTCTGTCCCCACTTCTTACTGTAATTTTAGCTGGCCCATTGTACGGTCTTGCATCAACGGTTGCTTCGGCATATAATCTGAATATGCCAGCCTTTCTTTCAGAATTTGTAAAACTAACAATTTCAATTACTTGAGCGCCTTTATCTGGTGCTACCTTTACTTTAAAAACAGTCTTTAAATTATTATCAGTCATAACTGTTATATTAGCAGTTCCAACGCTTCTAGCAACTAATACTCCATCAGGTCTTGCCTCTACAACATTTGGTTTATCTGAATAATATATAAAGTTTCTCTTTGCAGTTTCTGGATAAGTTCCTACAAGTGGCTCAAGATTAAAATCAGTACCCTCAGTGATTATTTCGGATTGTTGCTTCATATATAATGATATAGCTACATTTGGATCTAATTCAGGTTTTATAGGGTCAGCTTCTTTGTCATCAGGTATTTCTGGCTCATCAGGTTCTTCCGGATCTGGTTCAGGAACATAATCATTATTTCCTATAACTTCAATCTTTTCTCTTCCTGGAACCCTTATACCTGGATTAACAACTTGTATATTAAATCTTTTTTCTAAAGTTCCGTCCTTAGTTTTTATAAATACATTAGTATTTCCTGTAGATACTGGATAAAGTATACCACCTTCTTTAAAGACAGCAACATTTTTATCCATAGTGCCAAAAACTAGCTCTACATCATCTGCATTTGCAGGTTCTAAAGTATATCTTAGTATACCTTTCTTGTCAATCTCGATAACTCCTTGGCTACCTTGAGTAAAGACTATATCTCTTAATTTTACTTTTCCATCTATGGTTATATCAGTTCCACTATCATCAACTTCATCTAAATCTTTTTCAGGAACTTCGTCGCCAGTTGTTGTGATTGCTTTGATACAAAAGTTTGCATTTGCTAGTGTTCCTGTTAAGTCAGTCCAACCGCTACCTGATTTTGAGTAGTACGATTGACCTGGAGCTGCCACTGCTTTTGATGTGTAGCCTTCAATTCTTGATTCAATAGCAAGCGGTGTATTGTTCTTAGATTTTGTCGAGTTCATATAAACGATTACAGAAAATTGTTCACCTTCTTCGAGTTGCTGTGGTGTTATGTCTATTGTATAATAACCTGGATATAATATAGTTCCTTCAGCAACTTTTATTCTCTCATCTGATAATTGAGATGTTTTATTTACATGTCTTACAACATATATTTCATAGTCAGTTTGATTAGCAACATTAAATACGCCAACTTCATGAAGAAGCTCCTTATATTTAGCCGTATAAATATTAGCCATATATCCTTCGCCCTTAAAGCCGACAGATCTTGTTGCTCCTAGCGGATCATATTGATGAATAATTCCTCTTAAATCTTTTTTCTTTGGAATAAAAACAGTTGGACTCTTTCCTATAAATCCATCGTAATAAGAAACATAGTAATAACCAGACTCCATATACTTAGTTCCCCAAGAGTTTTTACAAATCCAAGCACCATTTCCTGGCGCATTTTGAGTAAATGCAGATGCGGGGAAAGTATCGTCCCATCCAACTATAGTTACAGCGTGGTTAGTTGAGCCATGACCTGGGTTATACATAGAGTTTGTGTTTTTGTTTTCATAGTAAGAAGTAGAATTAACTGTAGTATAAACCCCGCCATATTCATTGATAGCCCACTTAATATTGTCGATCTCGTTGATGTTTGTAACGTCTGGAAGGTAGATAACTTTGTCAATGTCTAAAACTCTTCTTAAGTCCTTCTTTGAAACAGTTATAACTGGATCATAAGGATCATCATCTTCATCTATAGGTCCCTTGCCGCTTGCTAAGTATGCAGCTGCCATATCACGGTTACCGCCCTTTTCAGCAGACCAGTCAAAATCGTGCATGTTTCTTAAGTGTTTTTCACTAAAATCATATAGGCCTTTCTTTTGTCTTAATAATATGGATTCCATAGATCCATATGTAGCGAATGCCCAGCACGAACCATTTTGTCCTTGATCCTTAACTGGAGATACCATGCCAGATTGCCTTAAATCAAATTTAGCTGGATAAAACTTTGGTGCTCTTAAAGCTTTTGTTCTTAGGCTTGGAGCAATAACTTTTGTTTCTACCTTTAAAGGCGCACTACTCAAATCATCCCCATCGAAGTCTTCATTGATTTCGCTTATTTCTAATGAAAAATCTTCCTCATTATCATCCGGAACCAAAACTGTTTCTTCAATGTTGTCATCAAATTCTAAGCCGTCAAAGTTTTGTGCCTTAGATAAGTTTGGAAGATTGCTTGTCAATATTAAACATAAAACTAAAAGAAAAACTAAGTTTCTAAATTTTTTCCTCTCCATTGATATCCTCTCCTCTCTTTATATTTTTACACGTGAATGTAAACAAGATAAAATATTTTTTGTAGAAATTATAATTTATATAAAATATTTAATTTATTTTTTTCAAAAAATTATAATTTGATAGAAATATTTAATTCATTATACATCGTTTTGCAAGTTATTTTTATTTTATTGCACAATTTCTTCTTTTTGTACTAAAAAATAATACTTTAGTATTAGTTTTTCAAGACTATTATAAAGTTTTCTTATAGAAAACGCTGTTTTCATAAAAATTTTTGAATAGTTAAAATCATTGTAATGCGATAAAATTTGTGCTATAATCAATCAAAATAAGCAAAATAACCGTTACGATTTACCAAGGTAGAGTTGTTTTTGGTATATGTCTTAATGATGCAATTTGTTTTGCTTATTCTTTCATTTTCATTCAAGGGAGGTAAGTAAATGAAAAGAAAATTTTCTAAAAGTATTTTAAGTCTTGTTTTAGCACTTATTATACTTGTCACACCTGTAACAGCATTTGCTGAGGATTTAGAAATTTCTGATCCTATAGTCGATCAAGTCGACTTAGCAGATATTGTTAAAAAAGATGAGATTGCTGATGATATTGAAGGTTCTTTCTCACCTATCAATCCAGAGTATAATAAGGTAAGATCATCGAAGCAAGACGAAAAGTTTTATGGTTTGCGTGTTAGCCCAATAATCTGTAACACAAATTATGAACTTGAAAAAAGTAATGAGTTTGCTCCGTGGAGAGAGCGTCAAGCAGCTCCAAGAAAGTATGACTTAAGAGAGCGCAATCGTGTTACTCCTGTTAAAAATCAAGGTCCTAACGGTTCTTGCTGGTCCTTTGCATCATTTGCATCAGCTGAATCAGTTTTAATGCCAGAGTACAATGACTTCAGCGAAAAGAACATGAGAAACACTCACGGCTTTGACTGGGGTCCAGATCAAGGCGGCACATGGCAGGTATCAAGCGCTTATTTAACTCGTGGCTCTGGCCCAATATCAGAAGCTGATGAACCATACTCACCATATGATTTTAATTCACCAAGAGGATTAAGAAGGGTCAAAGACGTTGATAAGATAATGAATATTCCAGATGTTAGAGGTGGATGGGATACTGATACATTAAAACAAGCTATTATGGAATATGGCGCTGCTTATACAACTATCAACGGTGACGAATCGTATTTAAACACAAGAACTATGGGATCATACAACCCAGGCTACAGTGGTTATGCTAACCACGCTGTTGCCATAGTTGGCTGGGACGATGACTTCTCTCGTTATAATTTTGGTATCACACCTCCAGGAGATGGTGCTTGGCTAATCAAGAACTCTTGGGGACAAAACTGGAAATACATGGGCGGTTATTATTGGGTTTCTTACTATGATGCTTTTGCAGGCAGAAGCAACGCAATTTTTAAATTAAAGGATATGGTTCCTAACGAAGAGATATGGTATTATGACGACTTAGGTATGACAAGTACTTATGGTAATGGTCAAAGCGCATATTTCTCAAATGTTTTTGGCCCAGTTAATTCTAGTAAAGATGTTTACCAAGTTGGTTTCTTCGTTCCATCAAACGGAGCAAGATATGAAATTTACATGACTAAAGGCAGAGGACAAGTTTCTTTCAACGATAGAGTAAAAGTCGCTGAAGGCAGTGTGACTTATGCAGGCTATGTCAATATACCTATAAGAAAGTATAATGTTTCAAATGGTGAATACTTCGCCCCTATAGTTAAGCTAACAACTCCAGGATATAACTATCCAATCCCTGTTGAAAACTACATTGCTGGTTATTCTTCAAGGGCAAGAGCTAACAGAGGCGAGTCTTACATCTCTTATAACGGAACTAGTTGGACAGATATGACACAAGTTAAATACAACGCTAATGTCGCATTAAAAGCTATGACAGTTCCCGCAGGTTCTTCTCCATCATATGACAAAAAGGTTTCTTCAATTGAATTTAATGAAAATCCAGTAAATATTAAAGTAGGAGAAACTTATGAAATCAATCCAATCATTCTTCCAGAAGATGCTACTAACAAAAATCTAAACTATTCTGTTAGTCCAACAGGAATTGTAAGTGTTCAAAATGGTGCTCTAAAAGCTTTAAGAGTCGGTACTGCTACGGTAACAGCTACTGCTACTGATGGATCTTATAAGAGAAGTTCATTTGCTGTAAATGTTTCTGATGATATTCAAAATCTTGAAGTAAAAAATATTATCCTAGATAATGAAGTGCTAAAACTAAAAGTCAATGAAACAAGTACAATAAGAGCAAGCGTTGAACCAAGTAACGCTACAAACAAGGCTATATACTGGTCAAGCACAAATACTAGTGTTGCCACAGTTCAAGGCGGCTACGTAAAAGCCATCGCCAAGGGCGAGTGCGACATCATCGCTAAAACTTCTAACGGCGTTAGTAAAAAAGCTCACGTAACCGTCTATGAGGAAGATGTTAGCGATGATAAAGATATAATCAAAGTAGTATCGTCTGTATCATCAAAAACCGTTAAACAAGGTTATAGCCAAACTTTAACAGTTAACTCAAAGGACTATCTAAACAGAAATCTTCGCTATGTTATGACTGAGATTGAAGTTATAACCCCAAATGGAACTACTATAAATAAATCTGCTTACTCGGACTACTACGGCAACGCTAAATTTACACTTAGCTCAAATGAAATTTCTATAGCTGGCGAATATACTGTTAATATCAAGGTTAGCGGCGGAACTTACAAAGCAAACACTGATAGATTGACATTTACCGTTGAAGATGCTCGTCCATCTTTTGATGTAGAAGTAAAGCCTATGTCAAAAGAAATTATGAACAATCAAAAAGTTCAACTAGCAATTCACGCTACTGCTAATGGCAGAAACGTAAGATATGTAGACCTAGATATCGAGATAGTAACTGCAAGTGGCGCTGTTCATAAAAACACTGGTAGAACTAACTACTACGGAAGAGCAAACTACTACTACAGTCCAGACGGAGGCCAAGAAGGCACTTATACTGTAAAAGTTACAGCTAAGAGCTCTCAATATAAGGACGCCGTTGGCACTGCAAGCTTTGAAGTTAAAAAATACAAAAACCCTTATCACCTAGATATGTCTTTCGAAAAAGACCAAGAAAGCTACAAATTAGGCGATAGGGCAGGTATCAGTATTAAAGTTGTTGACCAAAGAAAATATGGCGTAAGATACCTACCTGTTAAGATAGAAGTAAGTGGACCAAATAACTTTAATTACAAATTAACAAAGTATACTAATAATAGTGGTATCGCTACAGTTTATATAACTCCAACACAAGACATGGGTGAGGGCGAATATATAATCAATGCTACAGCAAGTAAATATAGATATGATGACGCTGAAGGTGAATACAAAATTGTCTTTGGTGATGAAAAGCCTATAGACCCAGTTGATCCAGTCGATCCAGTTGAGCCAGAAGAAACAATCTACAAGATGATTGAGACTGACGAAGCGCAAAAACTTATCGAAGAAAATAAAGGCAATGAAAACTTTGTCATCTTTGACGCAAGAACAAAGGCTGAATACAACGAATCTCACATAGAAGGCTGTATTCACCATGATTACTACGCTAAAGATCATGAAGAGTTCATAAAAACTTTAGATAAGAACAAAACTTACCTATTATACTGCAGAACACAAGTTCGTTCAGGCGCAACTGCTGAAATCATGAAAAAGCTTGGCTTTAAGAAGATTTATTGGATGAACGGTGGTATGACTAAGTGGCTTAGAGAAAATCGTCCATCAGTCTTCCCTGAGTACGACAAAGCGCTTGATTTAAATATCGGCGCAGATAAATCAGCCTACACTGCTGGCGAAAATGTCGTTTTAAACGCAAAAGTAACTGACCTTGATGGCAATGGCGTAAGAAAAGCAAATATCGATTTAGCCTTAGTTGATGAAAGCGGCAGCGCTATCGATAGAAAAACTATTCAATCAGGCAATACTGGTGAGTTCACTGTAAGCTTTACAGCACCATCAAGACTTGGTAAATACACAGTTGAAGCAAAAGCTAGCTACAACGACTTCAAAAACGCCAATGGCCTTGCATCTTTCGATGTAGCTCAAAGCGATAAAGAATTTGCTTCTTATGAAGAGAGAAAAACAGCTGGACAATATAAGCACCTAAAGACTACTGATTTTGAGTATGAAGCGCTAGAAAAACACTATGGCAAGAACATACTTCAATATTATGTTAAGGATGCAAATTTAAAAGATCACAGAATTTCGGATTTAATTGACCCTAATAAGAAAACAGTCTTAGTCTTTGGTTACCCAGGCTGCGGCGCTTGTGTAGATATGTGGAAAGCTATGGCTCCACTTGCACACGAAAAATATAATTTCATTGAAATAGTTACTTCAGTTGAAGAAGATGTTAATTCAACAGTTAAGTTCGTGGACAATGTTTTGAAAGAATTAAATATCGAACACTTCAAAGACCATATCTTCTACGATGCTGACGAAAAGATCTGGGCATCACGCCTAGGCTTCTTAACAACACCAAACACAGTTATACTAGACGAAAACGGAAGATTAGTAAACATCGCCGGTGCACTTGATAAAGACGGTTTATATGATTTACTATACAAAACTTTAGGCTTAAACGTTGAAGGAGACGACGAGCCAGAAGATGAGTATAACGCTAAGCTAGATTTAAACTTCGATAAAGAAGAGATAAATATAGGCGAAACAGTTAAGATCACAGCTAAATTACAAGATTTATTCGGCAAAAACATCTACCAAGATACAATCAGATACACAATCAAGCACCCAAACGGCGCTTACCAAGATGGTGTCTACGATAGAAAGACAGGCTATACAGGCGAAACAAATCTATACTTCACAAGCGATGACTCAAGCGTTGAAGGCGAACATGAAGTTACTATCGAACTTATCTCAAATAATTACAAAGCTAAAAAAGTCACAAAATCATTTAGAATAGTGAAAGACACAAAGAAAGATGATTATAACTTAAATATCTCTTTTGGTAAAGACAATTTCAAAAAAGGCGACGTTATCAGAATGGTTCTAGAAGTAAAAGACCAAAATGGAAGCCCAGTTAAGAATGAAAGAGTTAAATTTACATTCACTTATCCAGAAGGAAAATCATATAACTACGATAGACAAACAGACTACTATGGAAAGGCAATGCTGACATTTACAACAAACTCATCCATTCCAGACGGTAAATTCACATTAAAAGCAAGTTTAACAGACAGACCAGAATATACAGCAGAAAATTCATTCACACTTGGAAGCTCAGAGCCAGATAAGCCTATTAACAAAGATACATTAACATATCAAGACAGATATAACAATGGCGAGTTCAATCACTTACAATCAGGCGACCTACTTGGCAAACTAAGAAATGCATACGGCACAAACGTTTCTAATTACACACTTACAAACATGCAAGGACAAACAGTTACAATCGCTTCACTAATGGATGGACGCCGTCCAACAGTTATCGCCATGGGTTACCCAACATGTAGAGGATGTCAAGCAAGCTGGAGAAGCCTTGTAAATATCAATAAATCAAGCTTCAACATGGTAGAAGCAATGACAAATGGCGACAGCCAAAGCATCACATCCATACTAAACAGACTTGGCCTAAGCCAAATGCTACCATACTTCCACTACAACGCAAGAAGCTTATTTAACCTAATTAACTCAAACTACGTTCCTTGCCTAATGTACCTTGATAAAGATGGCAATATAACAAACTTAAGCTACTTCAACTCAAACGAAGAAGTACTAAGCATTGTTAGGACAATAGGAGGAACAATATCAAAATAATTATAGAAAAACACTCTATAAGAATAATATTTAGTTTACACAGTGGATGCTATCTAGAAATAGATGGCATCTACTTTTTTATTTATTTGGGGAATTTTGTATAAGATTTAAAATAGATTTTGCATGGCTAATGGCGGGCGTTTGGTATACGCCGCGCAAATGGTCTATGCCGAGCTGATGGTATACGCCGCGCTGATGGTATACGCCGCGCGTTTAACGTATGACGTGCGTTTCGTTTTTCTCGCCAGCTGCACTTAACGCGATTCGTAATTTGCTAAAAATGATATAGGCGCAAAAAAAGAGAGCCGAAGCTCTCTTATATCTTTAAGATCTTTAATCTTTTATATTTATTTAGATCAAATAGTGAGAAAATTGATTTTCACGAGCGCAGCATTCGGAGAAAACTGTTTTTAGTGAGAAAATATATGTTCCAAAAGCAGCGCATTGAGACAAATTGTTTCAATTGCTTTGCGCAGGACGACGGCCGAGTGTCTCGCACCAAGGTTCTCGCCCAAAAGGGCGAGGTTTTTCTAATCCATCTAGTGGAGTGTAACGTAACGAATATGGATTTATAGTCGGACAAGCTTAGCAATTGTCAATTTGTTGAACTAAGCTGCGTGGAACTATCTTTTCGATGTGCAATTTACTTAAAAATATAAATCTAGACATAAACAAGGACAGAGATTTTATTTTCTCTGTCCTTTTTCTTTTATCTATGAATTAATTCTTCATTATTTTTATTTTGCCATTCCGTATGTCATTAAAACGTTTGTAATGAATATAATTCCCTTACCCTCTTCCTCTATTTGCGTTTCCTTTCTAATCGATTCAACTATATCCTTAGTTTTTGCTTCTTCCGATATAATCAAAACGATCTCTTTCTCTGGTTCGATGAGCATATTGAAGACTTTACGCGCTTCTTCGCTGCCCGAGCCTCTCGCGTGCATAACAGTTCCGCCTCTTGAGCCAGCTTTTTGAGCTGCTTCAATCACGTCGTCTGCATTTCCTTTTTCAACTATAGTATATATGGCGTTGTACATATTTTCACCTCTTTTAATATTTTCACTTCCATTAGCATTATCTTCAGTGCCAAAAACGTTGAATGCGCTCTCGATGTAGGCTATTCCGTGGTTTGGCTTGTCCATTTCAAGTTTTTCTACTAAATAATCAGCAAGATCCATGATCTCCTCAGTCTTTCCGAAGAGCATAAGAACTGCTTTTTTCTTGTCGTTTAGACCTAAGTAGTCGAATATTGTCCTAGATGCAGTGCCTCTGCCTAGCATGGCTACTGAGGCTGTAACGCCTTTTTCATCCGCTAAATGCAAGACTTTGCTCGCTTTATTGTGCTCGACTATAACGACTAGCATTTCTAAGTGACGAGACTTTAAACTACGCATTCTTCACTCCCCCTTTTTCATGTTTCAGATAGAATAGACCAAGTATTTGCAGTGCTATAAGCGGAGTCATCGCTACCATGGCAATGGTACCGAAGCCGTCTATAAGTAGGTCCGCTGTTGGTGTTGAGGCTGCAACGCCTTGTGCATAAGCAAGGATAAATGTCGCAGTCATCGGTCCTGAGGCAACGCCACCTGAGTCAAAGGCGATGCCGACGAATAGGTTTGGCACCTTTTTCATTATCAAGAATGTTATGATATAGCCCGGTAGCAAGACGTGCCATAGCTGCATGCCAGGAACTAGTATTTTAAGAATCGACAAGGCAACCGCGATGCCGACACCTATTGACAAAGTCATAAGTACGACTGATTTTTTGATTGAGCCCGCTGTAACGGCTTCGATTTGGTTCGTAAGTACGTGAACTGCCGGCTCCGCAAGTATAGTCAGTACGCCCATCAGAAAGGCGATGGCAACGATGAAGGCCTTGCTGTGCTCGCTCGCTAGCACGTGACCTATGTAGCGGCCGACGTCCATAAAGCCAGAGTTTACGCCAACTAGAAAGATTACAAGTCCCACAAATGTTAAAACGCAGCCGGTTGCGATTCTTGCGTTTGCCCTCTTCGAATTATGGAAGAAGATCATGTTGCAGATCGTGTAAATCACGATTATGGGTAGAAGCGCGATGATTATCTCTTTAGCGACTATCGCCGCCTCGTGGATGAAGTGCGAGAAAATGCCCGCTTCGCTCGCCACGGCAATGTCTGGAACCTCACCAAACTCTGGTTTTGATAGCATGCCAAGTACCAGTGCACCGATGATGGCGCCTGCTGAAGCGATGCCAACTAAGCCAAAGGAGTCGTCTTCGGACTTTTGGCTGTCTTTGTTAATGGCGGAGGCACCTGCGGATAAAGCAAGTAAAAATGGTACAGTCAGTGCCCCAGTTGTCGCTCCTGAAGCATCAAAGGATACTGCTAGGAAGAACTGGTCTGAAAGCACTGCAAGTACGAGTATTACGCCATATGTAAGCATTAAAAACTTCTTTAGTGAATACACTTCTACTATACGCACCATGCCTAGTGAAATAAGTAAAGCGACACCCATTGACACAAGCATAACTAGTGTTGACTTCGATACGACGCCCAGAGTCACCTGGCCAACTTGATCTGCCAAGATGTGTAAATCCGGCTCAGCTATTGAAATGACAAAGCCTAAGATCAGTCCCATGAGCGCTATGACCCAAAGTTTACCGCTCTTAACGGCTGCGTTACCGAAGCTGTCGCCCATAGGCGTGATGCCAAGGTCGACGCCGATCAAAAATATTGTCAGTCCCAAAAGTATGAAGACCGCGCCTAATAAAAAGCGTATAAAGACATCGCTCTCTAGCGGAACCACTGTAAAATTCAGTATCACAACGAGCAGCGATATCGGCAAAACGGTCGCTAGGACTTCTTTAAATTTCTCTTTAATCAAAATGTCACTTCCTTTTAGTCAAATTCGTTTATTTCTTTAGACAAGTAAAATCATTAATACTATTATAATGGAAAAGTGCCCCAATTTCAAGCTATTTCTCAATTAAGTAGTGCCAGTAACGCTTTGGCATATTTGAAATCATCAGCTTTTCATTGCGTCTCTCGTCTATGGCGATGGTCTTGTAAAAGTCTTTCCAAGCTTCTTCGAAGAATTTTTCTTTTTCGCTAATAGTGTAGTCAAGGCTTTTTAGCTCCAGAAATTCGACCTTCCCCTTCATGTGCATGGCGGCCGTACCACGCTTCACATCAGCGATTACAAAGTTTATAGTGGGGAGCCTCTTCACAAAATGAGGTATGATGAGGGTCAAGATGTCGTTCTTCGGCTCAAACTCAGCTAGCATCACGCCGCCCTCGACCTCTTTGAAGCGCAAAAGGCCTTTGTAGGAATGATTTTCCGATAAAACATTTCTACGAATGCGGCGAAATTCGCTCGCAGCCTTCTCCGATGAAAAGATGTAGCCGTAGCCGCGCTCGAAGACGCCTTTGATGGCGCGGATTAATATATCTTCCTTATTAGTATCACAGGATAAAAATACTGCCACTATCTCTCTCATGAAACGCTTCGGAAACTTCTCCTCAAGTGCTTTTAGTACGCGAGTGGCCTTTACCATATCCGTAGTTATAAAAATTTTCGTATCAAATAAGGTGCCTTGATCCTCGGGCATGAATTTCGCGCGCCCTATGTCCTCGTAAAGCTCGAAGATGACTGTCATTAGGCCTTCGAAGGACCTGTCGTAATCAAAATAACGATAGCTGTTCATTTAAGTTCACCTTATCCATGAGTTTTATGCGAAGGTCTTCGCGCTTATCAATCTTGCCTCCTCTATAGACCCCGCCTACTGTGATGAAGTATTTAGCACGCTTTAAGGAGATGTGCATGTTCTCGAGCGAGTCGTACGATAGCTTGGCAAAGCGCCTTGCGTTGATAATTTTGTGGCAGGTCGTCGGGCCAAAACCGGGCACGCGAAGAAGCTCTTCGTAGCTCGCTTTGTTGACCTCGATCGGGAAGAGCTCAATGTGATTTATCGCCCAAAAGGCCTTAGGATCAAGGTCCAGGTCGAGCATGGGATTTGCGCGCGAAACGATTTCGGAGGGCTTAAATTTGTAGAAGCGCATCAGCCAATCCGCTTGGTAGATGCGGTGCTCACGTAGTAATGGTGCGGCTTTGATGCCATAAGTGTACTTCGATTTAACGACCGGAACGAAGGCTGAATAATAGACGCGCTTCATGCTAAAGCCCTTGTAAAGCAGCGATGCCTTCGTGATTATCGTCTCGTCACTTTCATTCGCGGCACCGACTATCATTTGCGTGGTTTGCCCAGCCGGGGCAATGAGCGGTGCGCTCTTGTACTTGCGCCTGTCCTCTTTGTTCTCGGCTATTGCCATTTTAATATTGTTCATGGGCTTCATGATGCCCTCTGTTGTTTTTTGCGGAGCAAGCATTTTTAGTGACTGTTCAGTCGGAAGCTCAATATTCACCGATACCCTATCGATCAGGGACGATAGCTTTGTAACCAGCTCTTTAGACGCGCCCGGTATGACCTTCATATGTATATAGCCATTGAAATGGTAAGTGTGGCGAAGGAGCTCAGCCGTTCTAATCAGCTGCTCCATGGTGTAGTCGGGGCTCTTGATGACTGCGCTTGAGAGGAAAAGGCCCTCGATATAGTTACGGATGTAAAAGTTCATAGTGAGCTCAGCGACCTCTTCGGGCGTGAACGAAGCGCGCGGCACATCGTTCGAAGCGCGGTTGATGCAGTACTCGCAGTCGTAGATGCAAACGTTTGTAAAGAGGATTTTTAAAAGAGAAATGCAGCGGCCGTCCTCAGACCAGCTGTGACAGATGCCGCAGGACGCAGCGTTACCAATGCCGCCAGAGTTTTTGCGTGAAGAATTAGACGAAGAGCATGATGCATCGTACTTCGCCGAGTCAGATAAAATTTTGAGTTTCGCCTTTAAATCCATAGTATCACCTGAGTATATTGTATCACTAAATGGCGATTTTGGCAAGATATGGGCGGGGATAGGGGAAAAGAAAAAGGTGCATAACTATTGCTAGCTATGCACCTTGTATTTTTTATTGATTTTTTTGTGTCAATTGTTTTTTGCGAAAATTGAATGCGAAATTTTTATTTTTCTTTAAGCTTGATCAACTTAATTAACAAGTCGATAGTCTTTGCCAATTCTTCTCTCGTAAACTTACTTTGCGGACCAAACTTGCCACTCGCATCAACATTCACAAGTCCAGCTTTCTTCATTGCTATCATCGCGTCCTTTGCCCAGCTATCAGCCTTAGCAAATTCTTTTTCGTCAACTGGAACTACAGTTTCAAGCTCAATGCCATTCGCCTTTAGTAAGTTATTTAGCATTACGCAGAACTCTTGTCTTGTTACCTTCTTGTCAGCCTTGAATGTGCCGTCAGTGTAACCAGCGATGATACCCTTAGCTGCGGCCCACTTAACCGATTCAGCGTACCATTTATCATTTGTAACGTCAGTGAAGTAAACGTCTTTGTCAATGGCTTTGTCCTTGCTGATCAGCATAAAGACTCTTGTAACCATCGCTCTCGTTATAGTTTTATTGCCTTGGAACTTGCCGTTGCCCATGCCCTTGATGATACCGTAAGAAACTAAGTTTCTAACCGATTCGCCTTCAGGTCCTGCCGCTACGTCTTTTAGCTCAACTGGGTTAATAGGGTATTCAGTGATTATGCCGTAGTCCTTCTTTGTTTCGACTGGCTTTTCATCTTCATTATTGTTTATAGGCTTAGATGGTTCAACCGGTTTACTTGGTTCAACAGGTTTACTTGGTTCAGATGGTTTTGGTTCTGGTTTGTATGGTTCATATGGTTCATACGGTTCATATGGTTCTGGTTTTGGTTCTGGTCTTGGATCTGGTTCTGGTTGTGGCTCTTGCTTATTTTCCTCCCAAACAGCTATTAGCTTGATATTTGCCATAACACTAGTGTTGAAGTTATAGTCTTCACCGTTAAATTGCCATGCGATAAATGTGTGGTTTGGCTTAGCAGGTTTTGCTGGCTCCTTAACTTTTTCGCCTTGGCGAACTTTTTCAGTCCAAGTATCATTACCATTATTAGGGTCGAAAGTGATTTCGTATTCAATAATTTCTTCCCATTTTGCATAAATATCTGTATTAACTTCTATTGGCATATCAAAATTGAATTCTTGAGTCATTTTTTCATCAGCGAACCAGCCTTTGAAAATAAAGCCTTTTCTAAATGGATCATCAGGTCTATTTACCTTTTCACCATCTATAATCTTAACTGTCCAAGAATCTGTTTCGTTATTTGGATAGAATGTTACTTCATGTCTGATTATTTCGTAATTTTCTATAGAAGCAATAGCTGATCTTAGATTAATTATAGTCTTGTCAATATCTTCCATAGATGAATTTTCGTCATCTTTTACTTTTATAGCCTTAGCTAATTCTTTGTCTAAGTCTTTTTGTCTATCCTCTGGAGCGTATTTGTATTGATCAGTCTCCTTGATTTCTTCAGCTTTCTTGATTAAGTCAAGTAATTCTGATTTATCAAGTGGAAGTATCTTAACGATAACGCCGTCACTCATTAGTTTATTTACTTCTTGTTGATAAACAAATATCTTGTCATTTTCATGAACTTGTCCAAGATCAAGCGAGAATTTGCCGCCTTCCATAATCTTCATGCCTGTTCTTAAATTGCCGTCTTCGCCAACTTTGTAGTAAACAGTCGCTCCAACTATGCCTTCGCCTTTAACGAATCTGTCATTTACAGTCGCGTCCTCAACGCTTGGCGCTGCAGTTTTTTCAGTCGGCTCTTCAATACCTGATAGTGCATCTAATGCAGCCTTTATATCTTTAACTGCCTTATCTACTTCTTCTTGAGTCGCTTTTTGTTTATGAAGAATGTTGTAGCCATCAACGATAGCGTCGTCATACTTATCTTTTTCTGCTCTTGTCGAGTTCATATACTTCTTAGTCTTACGAACATTGTCGTAGTCATCAATTAATTTTTGAAGCTCTTCCTTATTGGCTTCGTTGTAGCCATCCAAGTTCTTCTTAGCATTTTCAATATCTCTGATGGCATCCATAACGTCTTTTTCAAGAGCATTTTGATCGTCATAAACTTTTTGACCCTTGGCAATAGCTGCGTCATAAGCTTCTTTATCTTCATCTTTGTCATAAATGTATGTGTCTTTTGCCTTTACAGCGTCCGCTTCGTCAAGAAGTTTCTTAAGCTCTTCTTTTCTTAGGTCAAGCATGCTGCCAACTATGGCATCACGAGCTGCTCTTACTCTATCTGCTAGATTGTCTACTGCATCTTGAGTAGTTTTTTCTTTCTCAAGCTCTGCCTTAGCATCAGCGATAGCGTCGTCGTATACTTGTCTCTTAGCCGCATCAGCGTTCTTGTAATTGTCTGTTTCTTTTAATTCATCATATTCTTTGATAAGAGCTTCTAATGCGTCAGTGTTGACAATTTCTTGAGTCTCATCACGTTCAAAATTGAATGTTAGCTCTTGTTTTGAATAATCAGTGACTGTAAACTCCTTGATTTCTTCGTCTTTAAGCTTATATCCTTGTTCGCAGGATAAGAATTTTACTTGGTATACTTGATTGCCAGATGCAATATATGGTACTTTTGTTAAATCTTCAACATAAGTTATACCAAAAGTAGATTTAGCATATACGCCATACTTAGCCTTAATTTCCTTATCAGCTGCAAGTGAATTTATTTTCAAAGGAAGTGGCAATGTCATATATACATATTTAGAATATACTGGACTTGGATTTGCGTTTATGATATTTGGATAGAAGGTATATTTTGTTCCTTCAATCTTAATTTCATAGTCAGCACCAGATGCAGCTGGGAATTCAAAGCCAGTAGCAGTTTTCTTTACTCCTTCAACTTCCTTGCCGTCCTTATCAAATACTCTAAATGTATAGTCGTTGATGTTTTCTTTTAATACCTCAACATTTCTCAAGTCAACTTTTTGTGTTTCTTTTGCATCTTCAATTATGAATTCTGCCTTAAATGTTGGATTTTCATTGTCAAGTGTAAATTCAATTCTCTTGTTCTTAACTTCAACTTTTAAATAACTTGATAAATCTTGTAATACATAAGCGTATTTGCCATATTCAAGTTCAATTTCAGCATGTTGTGATTCTTGATAATAGCTTAGTGGAACTTCTACATCTCCATCAGCTGTTACTTTATATAGATTTACTTTTTCAAAGAAGCTACGTCCTGGTTTTGAACCTATATAATTAATATCCCAGCTTGCCTTACCTTTGCCTGTTGGTTCTGGTTCAGGTGTTGATCCCTTAAGCATTAGAACAAATTTAACTACAGCATTTGGATTCTTATCATCTATAGTAACTGTTTTTACTAATTCAGATTTCTCTAAATCATATTTAGTTTTATCTAGCATATAATCGCTTAATTCAACTTTATATGTGCCATATGGAACTTTATCTTTAACTTCATTGTTTGATAAATATATTGCTCCTGCCCATGCTGATATAAACATCTCAGATTGTGTTTCTTTTGTTCCGTCTGATTCCCAAACTTCAAATTTAAGAGTTCCTTCTCCCTCTGGAGCTGGTGGTTCTTTATAATCTTCAAGTTCTATTCTTAAATTCTTTGTATCTTTAGTAACTGTTATTGTATTAAATTCTTCTTTTTGAATATACTTATATGGTTCAAATACTTCTAATTCATGTTCGCCAACAGTTAATTCTACTTCACCGTCAGTATATTCAGCTTCTTCATCACCATCAAGTGTAAAGCTAACTGGACTAATTTTTTCTGTACCGAAATAGAATTCAAAGTTAACTTTAACCTTTTCAGCCGCTTTTTCTTCTTCAAGATTTATAGTCAAGTTCTTTGTATCTTTATCTATAGTAACTGTCTTAGAATCTTCTGTTGGAACAAGTCCTTCTGGTTTGATGATTTCAACATCATATTCGCCAGGAGCTATATCTATCTCTCCGCTTGTGAACTCTTCATCACCTAGCTTGAATTTTACATCTTGAACTTCTTCTTCACCATTCATGAATTTTACATTAACTTTAGCTTTTTCGTCTGGTGTTTCCTCTTCAGGAACTATAGTTAAGATAACTTGGAATTCTGGGTAAGCTACAACAAAATCTTTTGTATTAACAGTATATCCTTCAGGAATTCCTTTTACTTCTATTTTGTAGTAGTCGTATTCTAGGTCAACAAAGACTGAATCAAGACCATTTAAGCCCTTTATAAAAGTTTTTGTGATAGGATCACCCTTTGTACCAGTTATCACGTACTCATAAGAGTCCTTTTGTTTATCTAGTGGAACGGCATCGTCATCTACAAAGATTGCGCCTTCACTTACCTTGTCTGTTTCAGAATAAGCCTTCCAATTAAATTTTACTTCTACATCTTCTGTGACAGATTTAAATGTAGTCGAGTCTTGTTCATAGCTTTGATTATCTACAGTGATTGTTGTTTCACCGAATTTTTCTTTATCAGCAATAGCTTCAACATAGTAATAACCTGGTTTTAATTCAATGCCACCTTTTTCATAGTCAAAAGCTTCGCCTTTTTTGCCGTTACTTACCCATCCGTAGAAATCACAGATATAATAATCAGCCTTGTCATAATTATCTTTTATAGTAAATTTAAATTTCTTATCACCAATTTTTTCATAAGTAAATGTTAAATCTGCTTCAGGCTTTTCTTCTGTTAGAGTAACATAGGCAAATGGCTTTTCAATATAGTAGCCTTCTGGCATCTTTTCAGGGAATATCATCCAAGTGCCATCGGCCAAGTCATCAAGTTCAACTATTGCTCCTTTGTCACTCTTGGCAAGATATTTAATCTCTTCACTAGTGCCTTCAGTAGTAATGTTAACTTTGTAGAAGTCCGCCCTCTTGATATTTGCATATATAGTCTCGTAGTTTGTAGCGCTACTTGCTGTAAATGGCATATCCTCTTCAAAACTTATTTCATAGCCCTTTAAGCCCTCTTTAAATTCAGCATAGAAATTGTAGTCACCATAAGGAAGGTCTGCATCGTAGTATTCACCCCATGTTGGCGAATAAATAAATTCAATAACTCTGTCATTTTTAATATTCTTTGCAAATATTCTAAAATCTCCAGCCTTTAAATTATCTTGAGATTTTACTTTTACTGAAACTCTTGCTGTAGGTATTTCAGTAAATTCAAGAACTATCTTGTGCTTTTTATTTTCTTCAGATATTTCAAAGGCAATTTCGCTTTCGCCCTTTAGTTCAAATTTATTAGAATAATCTGTAACAATAAGTTTATACTTGCCAAACTTAAGATGTTCTATAGACTTAACTTCTTCTCCAGCTTCGTCAACTACCTTGTATTCAAGGTTAAGAGGCTCTTTACCTGTTTGTTTTACTTCAACTTCAAGAGAACCATACATGTCTTTAAATACAAGCATGTCGGCTGTCACAGCGTTAGTGTTATGACCAAGGTCCATAGCTGTGATGTTGATATCAGCTAGCTTTTTGCCTTCTGGAAGCACTAGCTTAACTTTATTTCCTTCTCTAGTAAAGTCAATAGCATTGCCATTTTCATCTTCAATTTTGAATTCATCAAGGCCAGATCCTTCTTCAACTAAATCAAATGTAATAGTTCTACTAGCATCATCATATTTAGTATTTTCAAATTGTGGAGCGATAGTATCTATCATAAACTTCATTTCTCTGAAAGTAGCTGGATAAGTTTCATTAACACCCTTAACTGCTTCAGCAGATAGTTTTAGAGTATAATTACCATCTTTTAAATCCTTAACAGGTATAGTGCCTGGTGAAGTGTAACCAAGATAAGTAGCTCTTGAGTTATCATCTGGTATAAAGGATATATTAGTTAGATTTAAACCAAGAGGATAATCATTTTCTTCTCCTGCTTCGTTTATAACCGTAGCTTTAACATTGGCACTTCTAGTCATAACTAGGTTAAGTCCAAGTGCGTCATTGTAATTATCTCCGTTAGGTGAGATAACTACAGGTTCAAACTCAGGTTTTGGTTCTTCGCCTTGAGGTTCTGCCTTATAAGCATCAATTTCATCAAAGTTCTTAAGACCAGCTATAACGATGTTGTTATATTTCTTGCCATCTTTACCTATATATGATCCTTGAATAGTTTCAAAGTGCGTTGAATACTTGAACCAGTCGTTTTGCTTGAAAGCATAAGACCAATACATTGGTTCGTCACCATCAACAAAAGTAAAATCATAAAGAGGCTTTTCAATAGATGGAATCTTGCCGAACTCGCCCTTAAATGATACGAATGGGAAGGAAACTTCCATGCCATTTTGATCACTTAAGTGAAGGAAGCCTTCTACGAAAGCGCCATTGACAAAGTCAGCAAATTTCTCAGTGTTTTCAATTGGGAATGTAATTGTAACATCCTTAGTTCCTTGAGCTGGAACTTCAATTTTATAATCAAAATTCTTATCAAATAACTTATCAGGTCTAAGTGAAAGAGTCTTTCCTTCGCGAGCTTCGATAGTTGCTTGAACGAATGGAGTTAGTGTCTTTGGCTCAGCTGAATAGTTTGTGATAGTTAAATTTAATGTGATTTCATCGTTAACATCACCTACGTATTTACTAGCGATCTTAGTGTCTTTGTCAACAACAGTAAAGTCAAGCTTACTTGCCTTAGTAAGGTTCATAACTCCAGCGCCTTGACGACGAGGTGATGTTGTAAAGCCTGTAACTGGATCCATGTGTGGAACAGCAGAGTTCATTAAGATGGTCTTTGTTAGAGCCGCTTTATGTTTTTCGCCTGCAAATAACAATTCATTTAGACGAGTGCGCATAACACCAACGCCGCCTGTTACGTGAGGCGTAGCCATAGAAGTACCACTCATGTCTCCAAATGTGTTACCACCAGTTTGAGCCGAGTAGATGTGTCCACCAGGAGCAGTGATGTCTGGCTTCATGTATCCGCCAGCTGCAAGACCCCAGTTCGTAAATGAGCTTAATTCGCCGTATTCTGGGTTATCCATTTCACGTGGAGTCATGTCGATGTGAACAGTCTTTGACTTTCCTTCAAGAAGTTTTTCACCAACTTTTAGGCTTACTGCAACAGCTGGAATCTTTGTTCCTTCTATAGCAAGACCTAATTCGCCTTCAACGTTGTTATATATAATTACGCCCTTAGCTTTAGCTGCTTCAGCGTTTTTAATCTTGTTTGTAAAAGTAATTCCGCCCCTCTTGATAAGAGCTACTTTACCTTCTACATCCTTATCTTCAAAATCTTCAGGATTACCTAGGCCACAGTCAATAAATTCATAGTCGCCTTTTTCAAAGAAGATGTCTCCAGCTTTTCTAAATGGAAGCTTTTGTCCTTCATAGTCCATAACTTGAGCAAACATAATTTTGTTCTCAAGTGATGCTACTGTGATAGCGTTAGTAGCAATACCTGGAGATGCCATAGTACCAAAGTCAGGATTTTCAATATTTAATTTACCTTGGTAGTCACCTTCATTACCAGCAGCGATAACAAAGTTAGTGTCAGCTGCATAACCGTTGTTGATTGCATCAGTAATGTACTTAGGAACACTATTTGGAAGGCCCTTAGTTGAGCCTAAACTCATGTTAACCGCGTCAGCCCCCATAACTATCGCGTCTTGCATAGCATGCATATAAACATTAGATGAAGTACTACCTTTTTTCATAACATTCATCATAAGTAGTTGAGCCTCAGGAGCAACACCCCTCCAAGTTTTGCTTCCTATTTGAACCTTGTTACCAGCAACAGTACCGCTAACGTGTTGACCGTGAGCTTCTATCTCATCTTCAGGGTTCAAATCTTCCTTGCCAATCATGTAGTTCCATCCAAATGGAATCTTTTCACTGCGATATAAAGACTTAACCAAAGCGTCCTTTTCGCCGTGGTCCTTAACCTTTAATGATCCATTTCTTAAAAATTCATGAATATCAAACTTAGAAAGCTTAGCTTGAGTCTCAGCAGATAAGTAAAAAGCTTCATGACTAGGGTCCATGTTACTGTCAATTATGGCTAAGACAGAACCAGCCCCGTTGTACTTTTCTTGTAAAACATCGTCGTTGTCAATAAGTTCATTAGAGCCTATCATCTTGATAGAGTCACTCATAAGAGACCTATCTTTAAAGACAGCCATGTTAGAACGAACGACATCCGCTTCACGAAGCTCTTCATTTACATAAACATCCTTTACAAAGTCAAAAGTCTTAATAATGTTTAACTCATCCTTACTAGCCTTCACACATAAAGATGGTAAAAGAAGTTCAAGTCTCGATAAAACCTCAACTTCAGGAGCTTTTTCTAAAATCTTTTCTTGATAATAGTCAAGCGCCTCATCAGCAAGGCTTATCGCCTTCTCGTAATTTTGTTTTTCGTACTCTTTTACATAGCCAGGAGATTGTTTTTCTACATCCAAATAGACTATGTACTCTCCCTTTTCTTCACTTGCAAATACAGTTGTATAGCCTGCAAATAGGCTAAAAATCATGCATAAGCATAAAATTAGTGAAATTAATTTGCGTTTCATAATTGCCTCCCCATATTAAAATTCCGGTTATGAAATCCGGTTTATTTCGACTCTCGTTGCTTCTACCATCTGCTACGCTAAAGCGACGAGAGCAAAAATAATAGGTTTTTTTTACCCATCTGAAAATATTGTAACATATTTGTAACATATAAATCAAGATTTATAAAGAAAAATTTTACATATAAATAAAAATGATAATATCGCACTTTGTGGTAGCATAGTCACATAGCACTACTACAAATAGTGGTTTAGCCAATAGAAAAGAGCCTATCCAATATGGATAAGCTTTTTGATTATAGTCTTCTTATTATATATATTAGCAGCAGCATCCGCCTTCGCAGCAACCTCCATCGCCAGAGCCATCTTTATCTAAACTTGGTGCAGTTGAGCAGCCACTAAAAGCTCCAAAGTGTTCGCTTCTGTCGCCCATGATGTCAAAGTACTTCGCAAGTCTTGTGTTTTCAATCATCGCACAGCTATTGCCGCAGACAGAAAGCGGAAGGTTCTTGTAAAATCTGTGGTGGTCGTCAAGATCAAAGTAATTTTCCGAGCCAAGAATTCCGCCCCTATAAGTTGCTACTTGTCCATAGTTTTCGCAGATGTCTTCCAATAGCTCAGGTAGTTTAACAGCCTTGATAGTGTGAGAGAAGAACTCTACATTTCCGATCATTGCTTCTATCTCTTCATTGTCGATCGCAGCTTTATTTGACTTAATATATCTAAAGTCTTCCCAACCAATCTTTCTAAGTAGACGTCTAAAGTCCTCTATATACATAGCGCCGCCCAAGCATTCGCCCCTTAAAATCAGATTCATCGAGATATCTTCGCCAAAACGTCTATCAGCAAATATGTCCGAGAAGTAAAGTTCGCCGCCAGTCTTAAGAACGCGCCAAACCTCCTTAAATACCTCTTCCTTGTAAGGACTTAGGTTGATAACACAGTTCGAAATAACGATGTCAACACTGCCATCTTCAATGCCTAAGGGCTTCAAATCCTCGATGTAGCCCTTTTTGAACTCAACATTTGACTTCTTGTAGCCGAACTTTTTCGCCATCTCATCTTGATATTTCATGGCAATGGCAAGTTGATCGTCGTTCATGTCGACGCCTATGACCCTGCCATTTTCCCCAACAAGCTTGGAAATAGTATAGACGTCAAGACCAGTCCCGCAGCCAAGGTCAAGTACAGTCATGCCTTCAAGTGCAGGCGGTATAGGAGAGCCGCAGCCATAGAAATGGCTTATAATCTCATCTGGGATCATCGCCCTTGCCTCGTTAATGTACTTAGGGCCGCCGTCAAGCGCGCATGAGCAGATCTTAGTCTCCATCTCGCCGTTCGCTTCAGTAGTGATTTTCGAATAATAATTTTTAACTTCTTCTCTAATGTCTTTCATAATTTCCTCCTTAAATATAAACATATTTGAATATTTCTATCTGTTTGCTTAAAAAAATATACTAGTAGTCAATCCTTTCCTTCGAGTGACAAATGCAGTCTGGATCGTCGCTAAAGATATTATCAAGCTGACCAAGTAAGTGCTCAAGCGCCTTTTTGTTCAATGAGTAGTAAGTGTTTTTGCCTTCTCGGCGGCTATTAACAAGCCTTGCCTCCTCAAGCTTCTTCATGTCGCTAGACAAAGTTGGCTGAGTAATGTCAAACTTCTCGAGAATTTCACAAGCGCAGAGCTCCCCGCAAGATAGCATGTCAACAATCTTTAGCCTCTTTTGATCAGATATCGCCTTAAGCTTTTTAGAAACGCTCTCGTAAATATTTTCAGTCATCTTAGCTCCTCCTTTCTTATCTAAACTTATAATAACATACATATAGAAAAAAGTCAATATGTTTTTGCAAAATATATAGATTTTTTTCTATATATTCGATCTAAATAGGAGAATTTACATATACATTAAATTTCTTTATAATGGCCGGGCTTGGTATAGATATTATTTATGGCTTAGTTAATAGAAAAAGCGTGGAACTTGCCACGCTTATATCTTTGTATCACTTATGCAAAATTTCATTGCCTTTGTCGTAAATTTTCTTTAATTTCTCCATATCTCCATCCACAATCACTTTTTCCGGCACATCATTGACGCTGACTGCGTTTTTCCAAGTCTCTGCCTCGCCGTCATCTTTCTTATCTGCGTTAGGTATTACAAGGCCTGAATATGACTTGACGGCTATATTTCTTTCTTTAAGAACTTCGTAGACTTTTTTAAGCCCATCCATTAAATCATCTAAGCTTGGTTTTTCTGCATAAGACTTAAAATCAGCTTTCACCTTGCTTGGCAAATTATCTGCATCAAAGTCCTGATCAAGTGTAAGATATGAGCTATAATTAATTTCATCATCTGGCCCTAGCCATATTTCAAAGTCAAGGCCGCTGTCCTTAGCTATCTCATCTGCTAAAGCATTTAAAAAAAGCACGTATCTACTGTAGGTGTTGAAAAGCCTTTCGCTATAGCTATCGTACTTGAACTTGCCAAAGCTATCGAAACTAAGATAGAACTTCGTGTCAATGCTCTTCTTGTCCCAGATCCTTACGTAGTAGGTCCCGTCATTAAAATTGTAATAGGCGCGCTCGCGCACAAGGTCAAGGTCAGTGTAGTGCGTACTTAAGTACTCATCCGCTGATCTATTCGCCAAAATCTTGCTAATTGGGTTGCCATAGAATACCACTAGGAAGAATAAAATTACTCCTAAAAGCAGCACAAGTGATATATATAATATTATTTTCATAGTCTTTGTCATTGATTAGACCTCCTCTTCAACGCCTCCATATCCCCATCCACAATCACTTTTTCCGGCACATCATTGACGCTGACTGCGTTTTTACAAATCTCTGCCTCGCCATCTTCTTTCTTATCTCTATTAGGTATTACAAGTCCTGAATATGAGCTCGCGGCTATATTCCTAGTCTTAAGGGCTTCGTAGACTTTTTTAAGGCCATCCATTAAATCTTCCAATGCTGGTTTTTCTGCATAAGCCTTAAAATCAGCTGTCACCTTGCTTGGAAGCTTATCCTTGTCAAAGTCTTGATCAAGTGTGAGATATTCTTTATAATCAAAGTCATTATCGGGTCTAAGCCATATTTCAAAGTCAAGGCCGCTGTCCTTAGCTATTTCCTCGCCTAAGTCATATAAAAAATCGATGTATCTGCGGTAAGTGTTGAAAAGCCTGTCACCATAAGTATCGCGTTTCATTTTGCCAAAGCTATTGAAACGAAGATTGAAATTCGTATCAATGCTATTTTTGTCTTGAAGTCTCACGACATAGGACGAGTCCTTAAAGTCATAGTAGGCTCGCTCGCGCACAAGGTCAAGGTCCGTGTAGTGTGTTTCTAAATATTTATCCGCCGCTACTTCCGCCACTATCCTGCTGATGGGATTGCCAAAGAAAGATAGAATTATGAGTATTGCGAAAAATATTAATAATATTGATAAGAATAACGATAAACTTTTTAATCCTTTCATAGTAGCCTCCCATCATTTTTTGTGCTCGTATAATCTCTCCAGCGTCTCCATATTACCATCTAATATAGTCTTCTCCATAACCCTATCGACGCTGATAGCGCTGCCCCACTTCTCTGCCATGCCCTCTTCGGCCTTGTCAGCTGTGGGAATGATTCTGCCTGAGTAGTAGTGCACGTCCAAATTCCTCTTGGCAATGGCTTTTTGCACTTTTTTAAGTCTAGTCATCATCCCCTCAAGGCTCGGCTCATCTTCGTATGCGTGAAAGTGTGCTAATACCTTGCTTGGCAGATGCTCCCTGTCAAAGTCCTGATCCAATTTAAGATAATACTCATACTTAAGCTCATTGTCAGGAAGTAGTCTAAGCTCAAAATCAAAAGCCTCTTCATCGGCTATATCCTTGGCATAATCCTTAAGAAAGACCTCGTACCTTTTGTAAGTGTTATCAAGAATTTCATCGTAAGTACTGTATCTAAACTTGCCGCCATGGTCGTAATTAAGCTCAAAACAAGTGTCGCGGCTCTCTTTGTCCTGAAGCTTCACAGTATAAAAGCTGCCCATCATTTGGTAACTAACGCCCTTTATATCAAGATCAAGATCAGCGTGATTGGTCTTGATATACTCCTTAGCATCTTTTTCCACCCTCGCTTTGATGATGGGATTGCCATAAGTAATAAGGTAATATCCGATGACAATCAGAGCTAAAATTATGTATAGACTGTAGTATAGCGCTTTGAATTTTTTCATAGTGGCCTCCTTTAGTGAATTATACCACAAAATGGCTTTTTACGCAAAAAAACAGATAGCATATAATGCTATCTGTTTTATTTAAGTGGCGGCTACCTATTATCCCAGGTCGTCTCCAACCAAGTACCTTCAGCGTTAAGAGCCTTAACTTCCG
>NZ_CAKPYL010000002.1 GCF_934202865.1 uncultured Fenollaria sp.
CTTAAATAATTCAAATAAAACAATTCAATTTAGCTAAAAGGCATGTTGGAAATATCTCACATGCCTTTTAGCATAGTAGCGTTATATATAAATATTTAATTTATTTAATGGATACGAAGCAATTATATACGATAGACACATACTGTCTGTTTTTTTTTTTTTTTTTTGACGGCCTAATGGCTAAAAATCAGACAAATACTAGATTTTGTTTTAAGAATTATTTTATATATATTGACATATAGACTAAAATGTGCTAATATTTATATAAGATAATTTAAATTAAAAATGTGTCATGCAAGCTTAGGCTTCATATTTTTAGACCCCGTATATGCATATAATATACATTAGTTTGTCTTCTTATTATATATACATATACCTACTACATAACGAGTACTGACACAGCTCGTTATTTTTTTATATAAACGCGAAGCACCTTGTCTAAAATGTACACATTGCTTATCTTAAATCGCTACTAACCCAGTTAAGCAGCTAAAATTAAACTGTAATTACTAGCAAAATCTAAACGTCTTAGGCATTATTTACTTATCAATCTTACGTTGTACCTTATTTACCATGCTATAATACAGTTTACAATTGCGAATGCTTATACATTAGCAAAATACGAAGGAGTAATAAAAGGAGGAGGTAAAATGAAAACATCATAAGTAATGATTGAATCTTTTATCAATACACAATCATTACTAATTCTAAATATATAATAACTTGCATCGACAAAATTATTATATACTACACTTAGTATATTCAAAGGCTTTAACACTACTGGGAGTGATGAGTTTTTGATTATAAACTAAGCGCGTATAAGGCCCAGAGGTATTATCTTAAAAACTAGTATCTCATAATTATACTTGCAAGCTTATTATAACGATAGAAAGGAGAGTATTATGCAAAAAGCAAATTATTTGCGAAGGACATTTGCGTTAATCATGGCATTTTTAATGATAGTAACCATGATGCCGCTAAATGTATCTGCGCAAGACACAGGTACGGGGTCATTACCTGGAACTGGCACATATCAAGCTGGTCAAAATGAATCAAAAAGTTCAGACTGGCCACTTGGAAATATACCGCTTATAAGTATGTATAGTGGTATATCTGACCTAGGTACGGGCTCAACGAATTTCAAGTACCTAAAGACCGCACGAGATGATCAAGGTAAAGAGTACATTGAAATTCTAATCTCACAAGTTGGACGCTTTGAAGACGACGGCAAAGTGACATATGAAAATCTTAAGACTGATAATGGATATTGGTCCAATATGATTATTCACTTTGATGATATTCTTTTTGGCAACCTTGATTTAGACAAATCTTATATTCTTGGAGAAAAAGATAGCAATGGCTATCAAAGAAATTTCTATTTTAATCAAAGAAAACAAGGATGGGAAGATCCGTATAATACAGATGGCAAGTCTGTCACCATACCACTATTAAGTATATTCACCAAGAGTTCGCAAAACTGGCAAAGACATGAGGCCACACTTCGTCTTTATACAAAAGACGACTCTGTTAAAACCTTAATCCCCGGTGCGAATTACCTGATTGAATATCGTATTGGGGCCAAGCCAAGTAACAGGAGCGGTGTTTATTTTAGAAACTATGTCTATGGTATTCCCAATGATGAAGTAAATATTTTTAAATATCCAGACTATGTAATACACACAGGATCTTTAAACTTCCCTTATGGAGTGGAAATTAAAGAACCGACGTATTCAAATTCTCAACAAGACGCAATGAAAAATGTCCACACAGAAATTTATGTGGACTGGGAAAATGGCGAACTTCATGTAAACTACCTTTATGAAAACATGTACGATTTAAGGGATTCCAAGGTACATTTTGTACAACTTATCCCGAAAGCCCTACTTGATTCCCTAGAACCAAGATGGGTAGGAGGTCATAATGTAGTTGCTAAATTTAATCACGTGTATAAACGTGGTGACTTAAACTGGGGAGATGACCAAGGTATATCTTTATTTGCCAATGACTTTACAGTCGGTAAGAAAAAGGGCAATCAAGATGGCTTTGATCAAGATCAAAACGGCAACTTAGCTGGATTGAGACTCCAAAGACCCGACCAAGATTGGGAATACAATCATCCATGGTCATCTATTTCGGCCGTAACAACTGCAGACGATTTATACGGTCAAGTGAGAACGACAAATATAAGGGATAAGCGTGGTCGTTACTATGCCTTGAGTACATCTCATGGGGCTTTAGGAAACCATATTACCTACTACATCAATCCTCAAAAGTTTAGAGAAAACTTCAAATCACCAGATGATGTGATAGTTGAATCCTTCTTTGTAGCAAAAGGAAACGATGAATATCAAGGTGCTGTATTAAAGAATTCTGAATCTTTTGGTACACCAGCTTATGCAAAAGCTATTACAAAGTCACCACAAGTTGATGAAATCTATGATGATGCCAACAAAATCACTGGTCAAACATCCTATAACAATACAAACCAAAATGTATTCATAGAAGCCAAGAATTATAAGGAAGAAAATGACCCAGATAAGTTAAAGGTAACCAATGATTTCACACAACTTGTCAATGCAGACGGTAGTTTTTCTTTAACACCAGGAACTTTCGGCGATGTCTTTAAAGACATGGAAAAGGACGACAAGCTAACCTTTGAAACTATTTATCAATATGAAAATCACTTCAAATCTGCACCTACTGTCAAGAAGGTAAAAAGTCGAATTTACTTTAAAGATTATGAAGCGGATCCTCAAAATCCAGACAAGAGAATTGATAAAGTAGTCGAAGTACCAGCTAGTACTCTATTCAGAGGACAAGAAGGCTATAAAGAAACTGGACTTGGCGACAAGATGCCAGAAGCTCCAGTTAAAAAAGGTTATATCTTTAAAGGTTGGGCAACAAAAGAAATTTCAGCACAAGACTACACAGCCCAAGAAGATGGAAATGATAAAGTAACAACTTTAGATAACATTAACCAATGGAAGGATACAAAGGCCTATAAGTTTACAAAAGATTCTCCAATCAATAAGTCCTATGCTGTTTATCCAGTTTGGGAAGAAGAATCGAAAACCATAAAGATTGTTCTTCATGCTAACGATGGAACAGATATGAAGAAAATTATTGAAATCAACCACGGAGAACCACTTCCTAAGCTTACAGACATTAAAGATCTTCCAAAGATGCAAGACCAATATGGCTTTATCGCTAATGGATCTTTCTCAACTAAGGCAATCCTTCCGAACGCTTATGAAACTGATGATAAATCACAAAACGTTACAGAAAAAGGTATCTTTGGCTTGAGAACAGATGCGGCTGGACAAAAGTACACTCTAGTCGGTTGGTCAACACAAGCAGATAATGCTAGTACCCAAATCGAAAGTTTATTCTCTAACATGGGTATGCTTGCCGTTGAAGGTCAAGGAAAGGCTAGAGACTATTATTTATCCAAGGTAGCTACATCTGGATCTTTAATTGGTCAAGCTTCTGCAGGAAAACTATTTGAAAAGATTACTGCAAATGCTAATGATGAAATTCATCTATATGCAGCTTGGAAACCATACTTTGACATGACAGTAACTAAAAAATGGTATAACACTAAGGATAAAAAGTATGATAATGCCAATGTTAAAGATATTCTTCAAGCACTTGCTCATGGTGGAAAGATTAAAGTAAAAGATGACCAAGGTGTCGAAAGCGAAATTGATCCACCGGCAGAAGATGCTTCTTTGAAACGTAACGTACATGTAGGACTTCTTTACAGAACAGCTGTAACAGAAGCAAATAATCCTACAGTTACAGGTGCTGCAAACTACTATATAGTAGAAGACAGTTTAAAAGAATTAAAAACAGATACAAGTCAAGCATCTTGGAAACTTCCAGCCTACAATGCTTACGGTAAGAGACTTTCTTACATCGTTGTAGAATTTAAGGATAAGGCAACTGGTGAACAAGCCTTTGCAAACTTCAATCAAAAGTGGAACAACATTTGGACGGATGTTGGAGAAAACTTAGATGAGTTTGGATCTTGGGATAACAAAAATATCTCCAAAGTCCAAAATGTTGAATTAAATTCTATAGATGGAACAGGTGTAGACGCATTCTCAGGAGCGACAGTCCGTATTCTTAAAGAAAATGGACAAGAAATCGAAGAAAAACAAACGAATAAATCAACGGTTGGCACAAAACCTGAGTATTCTACAACCCTATATAATGTAGAAACAAACCTTGCCTATCCAAACTTTAGGAAGATTTTTGATAAGGCAGAAGAAGTACACCTACTTCCTACTACAGATCCAGATGTCAAAGTTGTTGAATTTGACCTACCTTCTGAACCAGAACCAGTCATTTTCATGAAAAATGATGATGGAACTTGTAAGAGAGTCCAATTAAATGCACAAGGAAATGGATGGGAAGACTATACAGGAGATTCTAGATACAAGAATGAATATACTTTTGAAGTAGCTAATTCAGGAACTAAGTATGAAACTTGGGTTTTGAAATTTAATTTGGAACGATTCCCTAAATTGAGCTACAAGGCTTTAAAGACAGGGCAAGTTGTGAGAGCAAGATATTTTGGAAGTAATCCTACTTTAGTATCTAAGTGGTCACAACAAACAGTTGAAGATGAACCTGTAACCCCAACTCTAAACGGTTTGGAACAAGTTCGTAAGAAAACTATTGATGGAAAAGACTATGTAGTCATCCGTGCCTTAAAACCAACAGATGACCTTGGACAATTCAAGGACGGCGCTGTATTAACATTAATCCATGATGGAAAGGCAAAAGAAGGCGACTTAGTCGCTAACGAAGCCTACAAAGACGCAGATGGAAAGAATGTAACAGCTACAGAAAGTAACGGATACTACTACTTCAAAGTTCCAGCTGAAAATATTCAGGATGGCGACCTAGTAGGCGTTCACGGACACCAAGACACATTTAAGGATTCTAGATCTACAGAACCATTGAAAGTAGACTTAGCCGGTCCGGTTATCACTGCAGACAACATCACTGTATATAGGCGCGAAGAAATCAATCTTTCTGCTGCCGTTACTACAGATGAAGATGCAAAGATGGAAAAAGTAGAAACTCTTCCAAATGGACTAAACTTAAAGCAAAAGGAAAATGCTGATCTAGGGAAAGAGTGGAAGCTTTTTGGAAAGACAGACACTACTACAGAATCCAATACTGTAAAATTAACAGCTACAGACAGATTTGGTAACGAAGGCACCAAGACAGACTGGATTATTACAGTAACAGATCGTCCAAAGTCTGACGCTATCGATGCCAATAAGGCAAAGCAAATTAAAAACAAAGTAAATGCTGATTATACAAACATCATTCACCAAATTGAAGTAGAAGATGTAAAACCTGGCGCAAGCATTAAGGTATACTTGTATGATCCAGCAACCAGCGCATTGGCAGCACAAGTTGTAGCTGAAGTACCAGAAAATCACACAGGCAAATTTATAATTGATATACCTGAAAATGTTGGTAAAAACATTTCAGATCATAAATTATATTTGACTCAAACGGAAGTAGATAAGATTGAATCAGATGCCATAGAAGTAGCTATGGATGTTGAAGCTCCAGACGTACCTGTAATAACAGTCAAACCTGGAGAAAAAACTATCACCTTGTCAAAAGTTGACATAACTGACACAGAAAAAATGTATATAAATGTTGCTGGTAATGACTACAGCTTGACAAAGAGCGTTGATGTATCTGGCACATGGATACTTGAAAAGCCGGACGGTGATAAAGTAAATATCAACTTAGAAAATGGAGACGAATTAGTCTTTGATCTTGGCTCAGATTTAAAACCAAATGACAAAATCAAGCTAACAGCTGTAGATAAATTTATCAACCCAGCTAGTGCAACAAAAACAGTTGACCGCTTTGAAAAACCAAGCGCACCAACTATTGAAGCTAGAAATAAAGAAGCTGGTAAGACGACAGTTAAAGGAACGTCAGCTTATCCAGGAAAAACTGTTAATCTTTATGAAGTGACTTCTAAGTCAAATCCTGACGGAGAAGTGACAAAAGACTATAAGTTGATTGGAACTGTTTTAGTAGGCGACGATGGTAATTATAGTATTGACCTTAAAGACCCAGACGGAAAGGCATATAAACCTGGAACAGTAATTGGCGCCTCTGTAGTCGTAAATGGAGTAGAATCAGATATAGCAGAAGATACTGTCATAGTTGATTCAGATATTATCCCATTCGACCCAGACGATCCAAACAAACCAGATAATCCAGACAAGGATAAGTATGTAACCGTTACTTTGGATGCCAATGGCGGTACATTCTTACCAGGAACGAAATCAGCTTTCCATGTAAAGAAGGACCGTGTTCTTAAAGTAGAGGACTTTGAAGAAGCAAAATTACACTTACAAGCACCTATTGATAAGGCATTTGATAAGTGGACTGAAGATCAAGAAGGCAAGACAGTTTATGTAGAAAAAGCATTTAATGAAAATGCAACTATCTACGCTTCTTACAAAGCAGATGGCAATATCATTCCATTTGATCCAGATGATCCAAACAAACCAGATAAGCCAGATGATGAAAAGTATGTAACCATTACTTTAAATCCTAATGGCGGAACATTTGTTAAGGGAACCAAATCAGCGTTCCACGTAAAGAAAGATTACACCCTAACAACAAATGATTTTGCCGTAGCTGAAAAAGGCTTAAAGGCACCAGATGGAAAAGCATTTACAGCATGGTATCTTGACAAAGATGGCACAGAAGCTTTCCCATCAGAAGGAAAGAAATTTAATGCTGACGCATCAGTATTCGCAGCCTATAAAGAAGACAGAGACATCATCCCAGTAGATGACGAAACAAAAGAGCCAGAAGAAGGCTATGTACGCGTTACTATTGAAAAAGATGAAAAATCTGTAAGATTCTTAAATACAGAAGCAAAACATTCTTACGATGTAAAAGTCGCATCCAAGGTTCGTTACGCAGATGTAACTAATGTAGTAAGAGCTGAAGCACTACAAGGTTACAAAGACTTGACATGGTATGAAAAAGATCAAGACAAGTTAACTTTAGCTGACAACGCAAAAGTGATTACAGAAAATGTAACTCTTTATGCAAAGGCAGTGAATGATAAGGACATCATTGATGTACCAAATCCGGATGATACAAAAACACCAGAAGGCTATGTACGAGTTACACTTGCCCATGATGACACAGTAACATTTACAAATACAGTAACTACATTTGATGTAAATGCCAATGGCACAGTAAGATATGCAGATGTCTATGCAAAGGCCGGCGCCCAAGCAAAAGACGGTTACAAGGATTTGAAATGGTACAAAGACAAGGCGGCTGTAAAAGGCACAGAAATCATTGACAAGGCTTCAGATGGACTTGTATTGACAGCCAAAGCAGTCAACGAAAAGAACATTATCCCAGTACCAAATCCTGGCGATAATCCAAATCCACCAGCTGGTTATGTAAGGGTAACATTAGTTAAAGACACCGGCGTAAGTGAAATCAACGGTGTAACAACTTATGATATTAAGGCAGATGGTTCTGTAAGATATGCAGACATCATCGAAGAAGTCACAAAAGAACAAGGATCCAAGACATCCTTTACACTTGAAAATGACTACAGAAAGCCTCTAATATTTAAGATTGGAGATGCAGACATTGTCTTATCATCCTATCCAGGAGTAAATACAGAAATTAAAGTTTCTGCAACTCAAAAAGATGCTGGCAAATACAATCCTGAAGGCGTAATCCAAGATGTTAAGAAGGATGAAACACCTAAGGCTGAAAACTCTATCGGCAACAAAGACAAATTGCCAGAAGGAACAAAATACGAATTTGTTGATAAGAACGGCAACCCAACAACACCTGATACAAGCACTATCGGTGAAAAACCTGTTACGGTTAAGGTAAAATATCCAGACGGATCAAGCGAAACAGTTGATACAAAGATCAATATCGTTCCAGCAGAAGATATTATCGATGTAACAGATCCTGATACAACACCAATTCCTAAAGGATACATTCGTGTTAAGTTCATGGATGATGCATCAGTAGCTTATGGCAAAAACGTTACAAGAGCTTGTGACATTAGAGAATCAGCTCTTCCAACTGTTAAGTATTCAAGTCTATGGACTAGAACTACTGTAAATCCTGCAAAAGATTACAGAAAACCAATCAACTGGCACCTAGGACAAAGCCAAGATGCAATTACAGTTGACAGATTAGTCAAAGACGATGTAGATCAAAATACAAAAGTATTAGAAATTACACCAAAGGCTACTCAAACAGATGCAAGTAAGTACAATCCTAAGGGACAAGATTTGAAAGTTACTCAAGGCTCAACAATAGAAGCAAAAGACTTTATTTCAAATAAAGACGAAATGCCTATTGGAACTGGCTATGAATTTGTTGATGACCAAGGAAATCCAGTAACACCTGATACTAATAAACTTGGCAAACAAGATCTAAAGATCAAGGTTATTTTCCCAGACAAATCAACAGAAATCGTTCCAGCTAAGATGGATGTCGTTCCAAAAGATAATATCGTTAAGGTTGAAGATCTAGATAACACACCTGTACCAACAGGCTTTGTAAGAGTAACATTAGTAAATGACAAAACGTCAGTAAAAGAATTCAAAGAAACTTATGATGTAAAAGTTTCTGCCAACATTAAGTTTGGTGAAGTGCTTAGACAAGCAATATCTCCTCAACCAAATGATAAGTACACAACACCTATCACTTGGAAGAACAATGACATTGAAGTAGATAATCTTGGCACAGTTCTTGAAAAAACTACACTTACAGCTTTCGCAAAACTTAAAGATAGCGAAGCTTATGAACCAAAGGTTCAAGATCAAATTGTAAAACAAGGTGATACACCTAAGGCAGAAGATTCTATCTCTAACAAAGATAAACTTCCAGAAGGAACAAAGTACGAATTTGTTGATCCTACAACAGGAGATCCAACAACACCAGATACAAGTAAACCTGGCGAACAAAAACCAAATGTTAAAGTAACTTATCCAGACGGATCGAGCGAAGTAGTCGGACCTACAACAATTACAGTTGTACCTGACAAAGACATCATCCCAGTAGAACCTGGTAAAGAAGATGAAACAAAAACTCCAGAAGGCTATGTCAGAGTCACATTAACAAAAGATGAAAACTCAGTAGACTTTAAAGCAGGCGTTTCAACATCTTACGATGTAAAGGCTGACGACACTATACTATATTCACAAGTCGTAGCTAATGTTGAAGCAAAAGCAAAAGACGGCTACAAAGACCTTAAGTGGTACAAAGATAACAACGAAGTATCTCTACTTGCTAGAGTAACTGAAGCCATGACTCTAAATGCCAAGGCAGTGAACGGAAAAGACATTATCGAAGTTCCAGATCCAACTGATCCAAATCACAAGACACCAGATGGATATGTAATGGTAACTTTAACAAGAGATGAAAATTCAGTAGATTTCAAGGCGAACGTTGTTACAACCTATGATGTCAATGCAAACGGCAGCGTAAGATACGCAGATGTAACAGCAAAAGTAAACGCAACAGCAAAAGACGGTTATACTAACTTGAAATGGTACGAAGCCGAAAAAGCTGTTACAGGCGCAGAAGTCATTACAAAAGAACTTACTTTAAATGCCAAGGCTGAAAACAAAGATTCCATCATCCCAGTTAAACCGGAAGATGAAAGCAAACCAGCTCGCGATGGCTATGTAAGAGTTAAATTAACTAAGGATGATAAATCAGTAGACTTCAAAGCAGGCGTTGAAACAGCTTATGATGTAAAAGCTGATGGCAGCGTTAGATACGCAGATGTAACAGCAAAAGTAAACGCAACAGCTAAAAATGGTTACAAGAACCTAACTTGGTATCAAGGTGACACTGCTGTTACAGGAACAGAAGTTGTTAAAACTGTACTTACATTAAATGCAAAAGCAGTTAATGCTAAAGACATCATTCCAGTACCAAATCCTGGTGAAAATCCAAATCCATCAGAAGGATATGTTAGAGTCACTTTAAGCCACGACGACACAGTAACATTCGCAGCTAATGCTGTTACAACTTACGATGTAAAAGCAGACGGCAGCCTAAGATACTCAGACCTTTGTGACCAAGTTAAAGCTCAAGCTAAACAAGGTTTTGCAGATATGAAATGGTACAAGAACGACAGAGCTATTACACTTACTGATAAATTGACTGAAAAAACAGCATTTACTTTAACAGCAAAAGCAGTTCACTCAGACCCTATTATCCCAGTAAAACCTGGCGAAGAAGGAACTACAACAACACCTGAAGGATATGTAAGAGTAAATCTAACAAAGGACGATAAATCAGTTAAATTTACTTCACAAAACGCACCAACATCCTATGATGTAAAAGCTAACGGAACAGTTTTATTAGAAGATGTATATGCTAAGGTTCAAGCAGTTCCTCTAGAAGGATACAAAGACTTGACTTGGTACAAGGGAACTGATGCAGTTAAGATTACAGAAAGAGTTTCCGGTAATACACCAATTACTCTAGAAGCAAAAGCTGTTCAAGACATCACAGACGACATCATTCCAGTACCAAATCCTGATGAAAAACCAAATCCACCAGCAGGCTATGTAAGAATAACTCTTCAAAAAGGTGACGGAATCAGCGAACTAAATGGTATTACAACTTATGATGTTAAATCTGGTAAACCAACTAGATACAGTGACATTATCAAAATGATAAAAGTTGCTAATGGTGATACAGCAAAAGAAACTGTAGTTACTATTGATGAGACAAAATACCAAGAACCATTAACATTTACAGTAGCTGGTAACAAGGTAGATATAACTGACTATCCAACAAGAGCTACAACAATAGTAGTTGGAGCTACTGAAAAGGATAGCAACAAGTATCAACCTGTACCACAAGAACAAACTGTAAACCAAGGTGATACACCTGATCCAGCAGATTCAATTAAGAATAAAGAAGATTTACCAAAGGATACTAAGTACGAATTTGTTGATGATCAAGGAAATACAACAGTGCCAGATACAAATACACCTGGTGATAAAGATGTTAAGATCAAGGTAACTTATCCAGATGGATCAGAAGATACTGTTGAAACAAAGATTACAGTTGAAAAGAATAAACCTGAAAAACCAGAAGTTGGTCCAATCAAGGAAGGCGACGACAAGGTAGTCGTTACCCCACCAACAGATGGCGACAAGCTTATAGTTGAACTTCCAGATGGAACAAAAGTTGAAGTAACTAAAGATCCTACAGACCCAGATAAGTGGACAACACCAGATGAAAACGGGGACGATAAAGAAGTACCAGTTAATGACGAAGGTAATCTTGAAATTCCAGTTGATCCTACAAAGGTTAAACCTGGTGAAGATCCTGTTAAGGTAACTGTAAAAGACAGTGAAACAAATAAAGAATCTGATCCAACAGAAGTTAAAATTGTTGAAATTCCAAAACAATTAGAACAAATTAAGTTGTCAGTTGAAAATATTTATAGTAAAGAGACAGGAATTTCTCTTTCTACAAATCCAGATGAGGCAACAATTGTAGTTTATAAAGATGGCGTAGAAGTTGTTAGAAGTAAAACAGATGGTTTAGGTAATGCAACTGTTATTATTGGAAAAGAGATGATAACAGGTGAAAATTATAGAATCGTAGCTTCTAAGGATGGATACCTACCTAATGAAATAAGTATGACTGTAAAATAGGATAAGAGGGGGGGGACTCCCCTCTTTTATCCCATTTATTGGAGGAAAGAAAATGAAGAATAAATTTATAAGTTTGCTTCTTGCCTTTCTTATGCTAGTTACAGCTCTTCCAGTACCAGCTATCGCTCAAGAGGTTGGGCCGGATAGTGAGGAGTTAGTAGAACTAGACTACGAGTTTGAAAGGATAGATGGTCAAGATTATATTAAAGTTACCTTGCCAGCAAACTCAGTGGAAATCGTAGAAGACCCATATGCCATGAGGCCTATGAGTATTACGGACAGTGTCCCAACAGAGGGCGGAGCAGGACATTTAATTAACTGGGGTGCAGGAGTTCTTTGGTATGATTATAATAATGCTTATCCCCCTGATGGAAAAGAATATGTAGCAAAATTATCGAAAAATGTTAATGGTAAAAATATTGTTATTGCAAAAACAGAAAATATTGCAACTGCTGCAACAACAACAGAAGATATGGATCCAGACAAAGATACCACTTACCAATTTATTACAACAGATGATTATGAAAAAGGAGATGAGAAACTTACTGGCCTAGTAGTTACTTTTCCTGTTAAGCTAGATCAAAACATTATATATTTTGTTAACCAAAAGCCCAAATCAGGAAAATTAAATAATTCTACAAATACTTTTAATCTGGTATTTTTAGCGGTATCTAGATTAACATCACCCACCTATACAGCAGAGTGGGATAAAACAACAGAGGCTTTACAACCAACAATCAAAGGTAAATTAATTACAGGTAAGAATCAAGCAGAAACTTTTGAAGTTTTTAAAGAAAATGGAAAGTATGGCACTATTTGTAATAAACCACCTAAAGCTTATGTTGATGAAAAGGATAAAGACGGTAAATTAATAGAAGATATAGTATATGATAGAAAGGGATCACTTGATATTAAAAGTGTTCTTTGGTCTCTAGGTTCACAACCAGTAATGAATGGTAAGTTTTTATCATATACCGTCTTCGAAAATGGTAAAAATATAGAAAAACCTTTAAATAATAAGAAAGGAACTATACCTTCTTATACAGAGAAGAAGTTTGACTATGGAATTGGTCAAATGACAGAAACAAAGTACCCACCTTATTTCTACAACTTAGTTGGTGATAACGACCACATGTGGCGTTTCCAATTGAAGGAAGGCTTGGAAGTTAAATTCAACACAGGTGTGGGAAGTGCAACTCAAGGCGGAGAAAAAGGTCAAGACATTGGTCAAGCTTCAACTATTGCCTATGGTGAAAAGTTTGACTCTAATCTAAAGGGTGCTTTCTCAGAAAACACTTTCACTCTTCCAACAGCAACACCAGTTGCTCCTAAACTTAACAAGAACAATGTTAATTTGACATTTAAAGGTTGGAAGCTAGTTGAAGGAAAAGAAGAACCACGTAATCCACAAGAAATCAAAACAGATAGTGAAGGCAAACAAACCTTAACAGAAGTTAAGCCAGATTATGCGACTACAGACGCATTAAAGACTGCTTTAACAGCTGCAGGCTTTAAAGGTTTCTCAGAAAAGAATCCAGTCTTTTATGCTATCTTTGGACAAACTCAAGGCAAGGCTAAGATAGAATATGTAGACGATAAGGGCGCTAATTTATTAAACGCTGACCAAAGTGTTAAGATTGACGGTCAAGACTACAAGACAGAAAAACTTGGCGACCTAAACGAAGATGTTACTGCAACTACAGACGAAGCCCCTCAATTTAAGGGCTATGCAATAAATAAGGTTGAACTTGATCCTGCAACTGGTGCAAAATATGTAGATCCAGCAACAGCAACTATCAAATTTGTCTACAAGGTAAAGGCAACAACAGATGATAAGTCAAGTGATCAAGACTATATCAAAGTTACCTTTGATGCCAATGGCGGTAATTTTGGAACAGAAGCTGAAAAGACTAAATATGTTTATGTTTTAAAAGATAAGGCAAGCTTTGCTGACGCTAAAGAAAAAGTAAGTGATCCAAGTAAAGATAACGCTATTTTTAATGAATGGCAAACAGCTAAGACAGGCGGAACAAAAGTAGCAGATGATAAAACATTATCTAAAGCTAACGAAACCTTCTATGCAAACTATACGACAAAGGCTCAAGGTAAGGCCACTATTGAATACATTGATGTAAAAACTGGTAAATCAATTGATGAAAAATACAGAGCTGAAGAAGCAGCTAAATATCCGGAAGAAAAAGAAGGTAATCAAGGCAAAAAAGTTACTGTTGAAGAATTTACAAAAGAAAAAGCACCAAAATTTGTAGGTTATGAATTCAACCGTGTTGATGTAAGTCCTAAAGATGGCACTTATGCCCTACCTGCAAGCTCTGTAATTAAAGTTTACTACAATAAACTTGCTGACGTTATCAAAGACGATACACCAGATACAGATGATGATAAGCCAACAGGCTATGTAACAGTTACTTTCAAGCCAGGCGAACATGGTACACTTGATGGCAAGAATGAAAATGTTGTTTACTATGTAAATCCAAAACTAAATCCTGCAAAAACTATGGCTGAAATTACTCAGCCAACAGTTAAAGCTAATACAGGATACAAAGTAGCAGATCCTAAGTGGAAAGATGATAAGAATGCAGCATTAGATACAGCTACACAAATCACAAAGGATTTAACTTACACTGCCCAATACACAGCAGGACAAGATGTAATTCCTGTACCAGACCCAAGCAATCCACCAGAAAAACCAGATGGCTATGTAACAGTTAAGTTTGACTTGGATGGCAAGGGAACAACTACTGATACAAAAGAATTCTACGTTAATCCTAAAAAGGAAGTAGAAATCACTGCACCAACAGTCACAGGTATAGGTGATTACAAGCAAAAGACTGGCGACGACGCTTGGAGTCCTAAATTTGTTACAAAGGCAAAATATACTGAGGACAAAACTTTTGTTGCTCAATATGACTTTACAAAAGATGTTGTTCCACAAGGACCTGGTGAAGACAAACCTGTAGTTCCAAATGACTATGTAAAAGTTCAATTCAAGCAAGGCGACCACGGAACAATTGATCAAAATCAAACAACAATTTATTGGGTAAATCCAGAAGTTGAAGTTGACTTGACAGAAAAAGCTCCAACAGTTAAGGCTGATCCTGAATACAAACACACTGGTTGGGACAAGGAATTAAAGGCAACATTTGCTACAGCAACTGATATTACAGCTAAGTATCTAAAGAAAGTTCTTGATAAAGAACCGACAGAAGATGCAGATAAGTATGTAAAAGTTGACTTTAAGGCCGAAACTCACGGTAAGATTAAAGACGGCGAAAAGAAAGAATTCTGGGTACTAAAAGATGAAACTGTAGAAATAAAAACTCCTGCAGTTGAACCGAATGCAAATTATGCATTTGAAAAATGGGATCCAGCAGTTCAAACTTCTTATAGTGAAAACAAAACTCACAATGCAGTCTTTAAGTACACAGGAGACAATGTAGTTCCACAACCGGGCAATGATAAACCGGATGTACCGGATAACTTTGTAGAAGTTGTATTTGAACAAGGAACTAATGGAACTATAGCTAATACTGAAACAGTAACTTACTGGGTAAATCCAAAAGTTAAAGTAACAGTAACAGCACCAAAGGTTACAGCTAATGAAGGATGGAAGCATGTAGCTTGGACTTACAAGTTAAAAGCTACTGATACAACAGAAAAAGAAGTTAAAACACTTGAATCAGTAACAGATAAATTTACTGAAAAAACAACAATCACAGCAAAATATCTAAAGAAAGTTCTTGAAGAAGAACCACAAACAGATAAAGATGCTTATGTAAAAGTAACATTTAAGGCTGAAACAAATGGTAAGTTACCAGAAAATAAAACTGAAAAATCTGTATGGGTACTAAAAGGCACTCCAGTAACAGTAACTGAACCAACAGTTATAGCAAATGCTGGCTGGAAGTTTATAAAATTTGACCCAGCAGTAAAAGATTCTTACAGTAAAGACACTGAACACAAGGCTCAATACAAGAAGATAATTGTAACAGAAGATCCGAAAGATAAGGATTATGTAAAAGTTACTTTTGACCCAGCAGCTCAAGGAACTATCAAAACAGGTTCCAACGCAGAAGTTTGGGTACTAAAGAACGAAACAATTGATACTAAGGACATTACACCAGAACTTGAAGTAAAAGAAAAATATGCTTTTGAAAAATGGGATCCTGCAGTTCAAACATCATATAGCACAGATACAAAACACACTGCTATATACAAGTATAACGGAGACGATGTTGTTCCACAAAAACCTGGCGAAGATAAACCAAATGTACCTGACAATTTTGTAAAGGTAGAATTCGTAGCTGGAGATCATGGTATCATTGCTAATACAGAAACAACTATTTACTGGGTAAATCCAGCAAAAGAAGTTACAGTTAATGCTCCAACAGTTAAAGCTGATGAAGATTGGAAGCATGTAGCTTGGACTTACAAGGTAAACGACACAGACAAGACAACATCAGGAGACAATGCTTTAACAACTGTAAAAGATACTTTCACAGCTAAAGAAACAACTATCACAGCAAAATATCTAAAGAAAGTTCTTGAAGAAGAACCACAAACAGATAAAGATGCTTATGTAAAAGTAACATTTGACAAGGGTGTTAACGGAACAATAGCTTCTACAGAAACAGCAACGGTATGGGTACTAAAAAATACTGATGTTACAGTAACTGCACCAAAGGTTACTCCAAAAAGCGGATACACATTCACAGAATGGTCTCCTGCAGTTAAGAATAACTATGATGCTGATACAACTCACACAGCCCAATACAAAGAAAAAGATAAGATTATCGAAGATCCAACAACACCGGCAGCAGAAGAAGGTTATGTAAGGTTAACATTCGATGCAACAAAAGACGGTAAGATCAATGGTAAACAAACAAAAGTAATCGATGTATTAGACACATTAAAATACAGCGACAAAGACCTACAAGATAAAATTGGAAGCATTAAAGCAATACCAACAGATGAAACAAAGAAATTTAATGCATGGACACCAGCAGTACCAGCCGATGATACAGCAGTTACAGAAGCAACATATACAGCAAGCTATGTAGACAAAGATAAAATCATAGACGTTACACCAGGATCAGAAGACGAAGATCCAGACAATGCTTATGTAAGATTTATCTTTAACGCAGTTGGAACAGACAAAGAAAGTAATACAGTTAATGGTACAGTAAAAGGAAATGCAAAATATGCCTTTGACGTACTAAAAGGAACTAAGTTTAACGATAATGATCTACAAACAAAAATCAATAGTCTAAAAGCAGTAGCAAAAGACTACAAGTTCATTAAGTGGACACCAGATGTTTTAAACAATGACACCTTAGTTGAAGCAGGTAATGTAACAAAACATGAATACACAGCCACTTATGAAAAACTAGAAAAGATTATCGACGTAACAGATCCAACAGTTGATCCAGATGAGTACCATGTAAGACTTACATTTAAATCTGGCGAAGGAACATTTGGAAAAGATGCAGAAAATAAAGACATCAAAGAAATTGCCATCGACGTATTGAAAGAAACATCATATACAGATAAAGACCTTCAAAACAAAGTCAAAGAAATTGAAGGCAAAGCAAAAGCAAATGATGAAAACAAGAAATTCAATGCATGGAACCCACAAGTCCCAGCAACAGGCTTAGTTGAAACACAAGACTTTACAGCCCAATACGTTGACAAAGATAAAATCATCGATGACCCAACAACACCGGCAGCAGAAGAAGGCTATGTAAGATTAACATTCGATGCAACAAAAGACGGTAAGATCAATGGTAAACAAACAAAAGTAATCGATGTATTAGACACATTAAAATACAGCGACAAAGACCTACAAGATAAAATTGGAAGCATTAAAGCAATACCAACAGATGAAACAAAGAAATTTAATGCATGGACACCAGCAGTACCAGCCGATGATACAGCAGTTACAGAAGCAACATATACAGCAAGCTATGTAGACAAAGATAAAATCATAGACGTTACACCAGGATCAGAAGACGAAGATCCAGACAATGCTTATGTAAGATTTATCTTTAACGCAGTTGGAACAGACAAAGAAAGTAATACAGTTAATGGTACAGTAAAAGGAAATGCAAAATATGCCTTTGACGTACTAAAAGGAACTAAGTTTAACGATAATGATCTACAAACAAAAATCAATAGTCTAAAAGCAGTAGCAAAAGACTACAAGTTCATTAAGTGGACACCAGATGTTTTAAACAATGACACCTTAGTTGAAGCAGGTAATGTAACAAAACATGAATACACAGCCACTTATGAAAAACTAGAAAAGATTATCGACGTAACAGATCCAACAGTTGATCCAGATGAATACCATGTAAGACTTACTTTTGATGCAACAAAAGATGGTAAAATTGGCGATGTAAATGGTCAACAAACAAAGGCTATTGATGTCTTAAAGGGAACTCCTTATACAGATCGAGAACTAATAGATAAGATTGCAAATATTAAGGCAATTCCTGTTAAAGATGACAATGGAACTACAGTAGAAGACACAAACAAAGAGTTTAATGCTTGGTCACCATTGGTACCAACAACTGGCTATGTAAATACTGAAACTTTCAAAGCAAGCTACAAGACAAAAACACCTGGTCAAGAATCTATTGACATCTTAGCTACAAAGACTTGGCAAGATGCTGATGGAAGTGCTCCAACATTCACTACTCCGGAAGTTAAATTTGAGCTTTGGAGAAAGGTCGGTCAAGCTGGTGCTGAAGAAATAGTTAAACAAGCAATTGCATTAACAAACAACAGCGTAACATTTAGCGGAGTTGATAAATACAATGCAAATAATGTTGAATACACTTATTTTGTAAAAGAAGTATTTACAAATGCAGCTGAAAAGGATAACTGGATATTAGAAGGAGATGGCGTAGTAGCCATAACTGATAAGAAGGGAACTGTAAACTTAACTAATAAGCTTAAGGGCGACCCAACAAATCCAGATCAACCAAATCCAGATACCGATAAGGTTGCTACACTAACTATCACAAAGAAATTAGAAAATGAACCAGTAGTTCAAGCGCAAACAAATGGTATGAGGCGTGCACCTAAACAAGCTTTGAAGTTCCCATTCATAGTAACTGGTCCTTATGGCTATGAAGAAACATTTGAATTAACTGCAAATGAATCTAAGACTTTAGAAAATCTAGCTTATGGTGATTATACAGTTGTAGAAACTGACTCTAAGGGTTATACACCTGAATATTCAAAGGCTAAAGAAACTTTAACTAAGGATAGTCCAAGTGGTTCTATCACAGTTACTAATAAGAATAAAGAATCAACTGATCCACAAAAACCAAATGAAAATATTATTGATGTAACTGTTAAGAAAGTTTGGAGTGGTGTACCTCAAGGATCAACTACATCTCAAGTTAAAATTGAGCTTTGGAGAAAAGGCTACGACTTAAACGATAAGGAATTCGAACAAAAAGTAGGCGAATTTACTACAGCAGCTGACAATACTGGTGCTGAAGAAACTAAAAAGTTTGAAAAACTTGCAAAACAAGACCCTAGCGGAAGAGACTTCACTTATTACGCAGTAGAACCAACTGTTCCTGAAAACTATACAGCAAGTTACAGTGATGATAATCTAACTGTAACTAACACTTATAAAGCACCAGAAAAAGAATATACAGTAACTTATGATAAGGGTGCAGATGCTGCAACAGGCACAATGAATCCTGTAAAAGTAGCTGAAAATACTGATTATACAATATTAGGAAATGGCTTTAACTATGCTGATCATGACTTTACTGGCTGGAAGATTTATGGCACAAATGAAATCAAACAACCTGGCGATGTTATTGAGATTACAAAAGATGAGAAATTAATAGCTCAATGGAAGGAAACAGAAACACCAGAACCAGCACCAACAACTTTCACAATTAAGTATATTTCTATGGATACTGAAAAAGGTACAGTAAGTCCAGCATCAGAAACCGTAGCTATTACTGGCGGAACAATTGCAGGCTCAACAGCAACAGCTACAACAGGTAATAAGTTTGTTAAGTGGATGGATACAGATGGAAACACAAAATCTACAGATGCAAACTTTGTACCAACAGAAAGAAAAGATGCAACATATATTGCAGTATTTGAAGCAGATACAAGTGTAACACCAGATCCAGAACCAACAGAATTCACAATCAAATACGTTTCTACTGATACAACAAAGGGAACAGTAAGCCCTGCAACAGAAACAGTAGCAATTACTGGAGGAACAATAACAGGTTCAACAGCAACAGCTACAACAGGTAATAAATTTGTCAAGTGGATTGATACAGACGGAAATACAAAATCTACAGATGCAAACTTTGTACCAACAGAAAGAAAAGATGCAACATACATTGCAGTATTTGAAGCAGATACAAGTGTAACACCAGAACCAGCACCAACAGAATTCACAATCAAATACGTTTCTACTGATGCAGCAAAAGGAACAGTAAGTCCAGCATCAGAAACAGTAGCAATTACTGGAGGAACAATAACAGGTTCAACAGCAACAGCTACAACAGGTAATAAATTTGTTAAGTGGATTGATACAGATGGAAACACAAAATCTACAGAAGCAAACTTTGTACCAACAGAAAGAAAAGATGCAACATATATTGCTGTATTTGAAAAAGAAGAAGTTACACCTGAACCACAACCAGAACCAACTTACTTCGTAATCAAATATATTTCAGCTGATACAAATCAAGGAACAGTAAGTCCCGAATCAGAGACAGTTGAAACTGAAGGTGGAAAGATAACTGGCTCTACAGCCTTTGCAAGGACAGGCTATAGATTTGTTAAGTGGTTAGGTACAGATGGATTTACAAAATCTACAGATGAAAGATTTGTACCAACAGCGAGAGAAGCTGCAACATATATTGCAGTATTTGAAAAGATTGGATCTGTAACACCACCAGAACCATGGCCACCAACACCAGGACCAGGTCCAGAACCAGATCCAAGACCATGGCCACCATATCGTCCACATCGTCCAGACCCAAGACCTTATGACAGAGACGATAGAGACGACAGAGATGACGATACTGTAAGAAAACCTGAAGATACAAGACCGGTTCTTAATCACGAGGCATATATGTTCGGTTACACTGACGGCACTGTAAGACCTAACGGCAATATCACAAGAGCTGAAGCAGCTGCACTAATAACAAGACTTCTTGGTATTGAAGCTTATGCATCGGCAGCAAAACCTAATTTCCCTGACACTCCAAGTGCATGGTACAACAAGGCCATCAACGCGGCAGTTGAAAGAGGAATCATGAAGGGCTACCCTGACGGAAGATTCAGACCAAACGCTCCTATTACAAGAGCAGAATTCACTCAAATGATATCTACAATTGACAACAAGCCTTATGGCGTTGCACCATTTGCAGATGTTGTAGGTCACTGGGCTGAACGTCCAATAGGCAGTGAATACCAAGCTGGTAGAATAGCTGGCTACCCCGACGGACTATTCAGACCAAACGCATATATCACTAGATGTGAAGCAGTCGTAATTCTTAACAAGATCTTCGAAAGAAATTATGATGAACTATCAGCTATCAACGCTATCAACGCAGAACGCATCAAGAGATTCATTGACTTAGCACCAAGCTTCTGGGGATACAATGATATGGTTGAGGCAACAAACTCTCATAGTTTCAAGAGAAGAGTTGAAGGAAGAATAGAAGAAGACTGGGTACTAGTTAAATAGTTTTGCGGAAAAAATTAGTGAATAAAATATTATTTAACAAGTAACAATAATGAAAAGGTATGTGGGAGCAAATCTCACATACCTTTCTTATTAAATGAAGGAGGAAGAGCAATTGTATAATTATATAGATAAAATACGAGATTTAATCGACGAAAAACTTATTGATAACAAAACTGCAAAAAACAAATTGACTTTATTAGCATTGGTTTTAGCTGCTATACTTCTAGTTGCTATGTTTCTTGATTATAAATATAATAATTTTATAGATTCATATATTAAAATTATTATATTTTTAATAGGTGTCATGATAATTTACACTTTATTTTTTTTGATAACTGTAAAAGAAAACTTAACAACTGTTTCTGGCTTTATCGGAATATCACTTTTTACTACATTTATATTAGGGATTTTACTAATAACATTATTTTTACCTATGATAAAAAATTATTTTGTTTCATATTTAATTCTTATGCTTGTTTTTACGATAGTGTGGGCTTTTTTAAGCTGTCTTTGTAATTCTGATGTAGCAATTATATCTAATGCCATAGTAGCATTTATAATATCAATATTGTTAGGACTAAACTCATTTATTTGGAAGGTGTTAGAAGTAGAATCTGTTAATATAAACTGTATAAATAGTGAAAAATTAATAGGCATGGATGTATACCAAACTACTGAGCTACTTTTTAATATAATTATATTTCCCATATTTTTTATGGTAGCTTTTGAAGCATTAATTTGTGCGCATAAAAAATATGTTAAAGAGAAACATAAATGATTTTATTAGGTTGATAAGTAGTGATAATTATCTGTCAATGAAAAATTAAGCATATTATGTAGCGTTATAATGTATTATTAAATATAGTCCACTTTCGGAATAAATTTTGAGTTTTGAAAGTGGATTCTTTATATTTAATTAAGAAATTGATTTAGTTTGATATACCATCTGCCAGTCGTATATACTTCTCGTAGATATAGTTAATTAGCAATTGCTTACACAATTTAGCATATTATATTGTTTTAATAATCATGGCAATGGGTAATTATACATAGGTGATTTTATGAATTTTGAATCTATTATTGATGATGCGATAAATAATAATAAGGCGCTTCGTGGCTCTTTCTCGGGCCCCATTAACAAAGACGGGTCCAAGGTGAAGCTCAAGACCATAGTCATGAAGGGCGAGGTGCATTTACAAATTGAAAAATTTATTGACAGGAAGGCTTTTCACGAGAACATTGCCATGGGCGAGGCGAAGGCAAGGCTAGTCGCCCTAATGAATGAGTACAAGCAGCTCTTTATAACTATTGACGCGGACTCTTATCAAGTCTTTAACAATAAAGGCAAGATCAAGGCCATAAGCGCGAAGACTGAAAATCGGCAAAGGCGCTTAGCCATGACAATAAGAAAAACTACATAATTAACGAGGGTGACAAGGTCGACTTCCTTATCTATCTCAAGGTCATGAGCGAGGACGGCAAGGTCTATAATAAATACTTTGACAAGTTCAAGCAGATCAACAAGTACCTTGAGATTTTTGACAAGGCGCTTGACAAGATTGATACTTCAAAAAAGATACGTATACTAGACTTTGGCTGTGGCAAGGCATATCTCACTTTTGCGGTTTATTATTACCTTAAAAATATCAGAAAAGTGGACTTTTACATCGAAGGTCTTGACTTAAAGGAAGACGTTGTTAATGATTTAAATAGGATTAAGGATGCTCTTCATTATGAGGAGATAAATTTTGTGTGCAAGGACATTAAGGACTACGACAAAAGTGATGACATCGACATCATGCTTACGCTGCACGCCTGTGATATAGCGACTGACATCGCTCTAAAGAAGGCGGTAGAGCTAAATGCAGCACTTATACTATCGGTTCCGTGCTGCCAAAAGGAGCTCTTCCCGAAAATCCATTCTGATGATTTAAATGGCGTTCTTAAGCACGGCATACTCAAGCAGCTATTGTCACTGACTCACTTAGAAGCCTTTACTTAGAAAAGAACGGATACAAATCAGAAATTATTGAGTTCATTGATATGGATCATACGCCAAAAAATCTTATGATTAGGGCCTTTAAAGACAAGGCAAATCCACATGCAGAGGAAGAATACAATAAAATCAAGCAAATATTCGGTTTAGAAAATATTTTCATAGAAGGGTAGAGAAATGATAGAAAAATTAATTTATTTTATAAATAGACCAAACACAAACACGCGTGATGCGCTATTTAGAAAGAAGACAGGCTACTTCGTCTCGATCACAGGGATCATATTTAACATCTTACTGAGCGTTTCGAAGGTCATGATTGGCCTCTTCGTTCACTCCATCGCCATCATGGCGGATGCGGTAAATAACATATTCGACACGATATCGTCGGTGGTGACTCTCCTTGGCTTTAAGCTTTCGGAGAAGCCCGCTGACAGGGAGCACCCATACGGACACGGCAGGATTGAGTACATATCAGGCCTACTTATATCCATCATCGTAATCATTATCGGACTTCAATTCATCAAGTCCTCAGTTATGAGGATACTTCATCCAGATGTGGTTAAATTTGATAAATTTAGCTTTATCATCATGATTCTTTCAATACTTGTAAAGGTTTTCATAACCATACTAAATAAAAAGGCGGGCAATATGATTGATTCTAAAGCGATGAAGGCGACTAGCATTGACTCGCTTGGCGACGTCTTCACGACTATGGTTGTCATCATACCGATGATTAGCTCGCTGTTCACAGACGTTCAAATCGACGGCTACTTTGGCGTACTCGTTTCACTTATGATTATTAAGAATGGTATCGAGATGATAAAAGAAACCATTGGCCCGATACTTGGCGAGGAGCCAGACAAGGAGCTTATCGAGAAGATTTACAAGGACCTTGAGGCGGAACCACTGATTAAGAACGTACACGATTTTCACGCCCATAACTATGGTCCTGACAATGTATATATCTCGCTTGACGTCGAGATGCCAGCTCACTTAACTATTGAGGAAGCGCACAATGTTATCGACAGCTGGGAGAGGACTCTTGAGGAAAAATACAATATTAATATAATAATACACGTCGATCCGTACATGGAAGAGGACGAGTGCACTGAGCTTTACAAGAAGCTTGGGGAGAGCGTTAGAGATGACAAGAATGTTGTTGCACTACATGACTTTAGAGTGCTGAATGGCAATTGCGGCAAGGACATAGTTCTACTCGATATAGTTCTTAACGATATGCATGGCAAGGACAAGGAAGCGCTTGCTGAGGCGATGAAAGAGCGTTTTGAAAGAGATGTTTCGAGTGAATATGACTATAGACTAAGAATAATACCGAATTTTACGAATATAGGGGATGAGTAAATGATACGAGATAAGATTATTGACTATATACGAAGTGGCGAGAAGCCTGAGAAGGACTACGCCATAGGCTTTGAGATAGAAAATTTTATAGTGGATGAAAATGATAGGGCAGTCACTTATTGGGACGATGGCGGCGTCAAGGATATACTTGAGGACTTAATCAAAATCGGCTACGAAGCTGTCTACATCGATGGCGTTTTGCTTGGCGCGACAAAGGGCGAGACAGCCATCAGTTTGGAGCCAGGCAGTCAATTTGAGCTATCTATAAAAAAGGCATGGCATATAAAAGAGCTTGAAGATGAGTACTTTAGACGCATGAAGGAGATAGAGGAAGTCATTCACAAGAGGGGCTACCATATCTTGCAAAGGGGCTATCATGTGAAGACCAAGATTGATGAGATTAAGATACTGCCTAAGGAGCGCTACGATCTTATGTACAAGTACTTCACTGAGGCGGGCACTATGGGCCACAATATGATGAAGGGCACAGCGGCTTCTCAATCGTCAATCGATTACAAGGACGAAGAGGACTTTAGACGCAAGATGAGAGTATATAACGCACTGAGCCCGGTTTTCTACGCCATTTTCGAAAACGCAAACATTTTTGAGGGCGAGGCATATAAGGAAAACGGCTTAAGAATGACTATTTGGAAAAACACTGACAAGGAGCGCTGCAGCATAATCAAAGAGGCTTTCGACGATGAATTTTCTTACGCGGCATATGCTGACTACATTGTAAATAGGCCTTGCATCTTCATTCAAAAAGGCGGCGAGGACATTTACACAGGACATACCAAGATTAAGGATATAGACGGGATAGACGATGCGGACAAGACCATCGTTGAACACGTTTTAAGCATGTTCTTCCCGGATACTCGCGCGAAAAAATATATCGAGATAAGGATGATGGACTCGGTTCAAATAGAGTACCTACTTGGCTTAGTCGCACTAATCAAGGCGACAAGCTATCAAAATTTGGATGCTGTCTATGAAATGATAAAGGATGTCACTTATGAAGATGCTCTTAAGGCGCTTGACTCCTTTAAGGAGGACGGTATAAGAGGCAAATTAAAGGACAGAAGCTTTTTAGATATAGCAAGTAAGCTTATTACGCTAGCAAAAGCATCTTTGGGTGATGAAGCGCATTACTTAAACGCGCTAGAAGAAGTGATAGATTCAGGTAAATCGATAAGGGAGGTAAATTTTGAAAAATATGGATTATAATACCATTGGCAAAAGATACATTGACATAGTTAAAGAAGACCCTGAGAAATATTATGAAGATTATAAAAAACTATTAGATAATGTGGCAAATTCGACTGCCAAGTACAAAGGCGAGCCGGTTCCTGCCATTTACCAGCCATTCTTCGTATCGGAAGAGGACGAAGAGACATTTGAGTACATCTCTGAGATGATGATGAGGATCTCGGACAAGGTGACTAAGGCTTATGTCGCCATATCATCTTTTAGAAATAGCTTTGATTTTGATGACAAGATGAAGAGGCTCTTGATTCACAAGCCGCTTCTATCGACATTTGTGCCAATTTGTCGCTACGACATCTTTTATAAATCTTCGGGCGAATTCAAATTCTGCGAGCTAAATACTGATGGCTCCTCAGCCATGAACGAAGATAACGAAGTTGCTCCATTCATGCTAGAGCTTGAAGCGATGAAGGAGATGGAAAAGCGCTACGGCTATGAATTTTCTTACTACGAATTATTTGACTCGTGGGTAGATGAGTTTAAGGAGCTTTATACACAAACAACTGGTGAAGAAGATTTTAATCTTGCCATCGTCGACATTATGGAGAGCGCTTCGCGTGAAGAATTCGAGCGCTTTAAGAGGGCTTTCGAGAAAAAGGGTATCAAGACAATCATCTGCGACGCAAGAGATATCAAGCGCAAAGACGGCCACATATACGCCGGTGACTTTAGGATAGACGCTGTCTATAGAAGGCTAGTTACTTTTGAAGCGGTAGAGCATTGGGACGAGATACAAGACTTTATCGACGGCTACCTAAATGATGAATTTGTGATGATAGGCTCCTTCAAGAGTCAAGTTATGCACGACAAGAGGATATTCATCAAGCTATTCGAGGACCGTGTAAAGCGTTTCTTGTCAAAGGACGAGCTTGAATTTATTGAAAAACACATTCCATATACAGCGATGCTGACTAAAAAAACTGCAGACGAAGTGCTAAATAACAAGGACAAGTACATCATCAAACCGGTTGATAACAACGCATCTAAGGGCGTTTTCGTCGGCAAGGACCACTCGAAGAAGGACTTCGCCGCGATCCTTAATAAATACGCTGACACTGGCTACATCTACCAAGAGTACATCGAGCCGTACAAGAGAGACGTCGTTTTATTTGACGAGGACGGTAAGCCAGTTGTGAAGAAGCTTAAGTCCATAGTCGGCCTATTTATATATAACAAAAAATTCAAGGGCCTTTACACACGCTATGGCGAAGAAAATATCATATCGAGCTTGCACCAATATTATCTTGGTGTAAATATCAAGGCAAAGGAGTCTTAAAATGAAAAAGAAATTAATTTTAATAATATCTATGCTAATGGCGGTGGCTGTGCTACTTGCAGGATGCAATAAAAATAAAACAGATGAGCCAAAAGAAAAGGCTGCTCAAGAAGAAAAGACTGAGAGCCGTGACAATGGTGAAGAAGAAATGAGTGAAGAAGATAAGAAAAACGCTGAATATGCTGAACTTGTTAAGAGGACTAAGGGCATTTCGGAACTTGTAGAAGGGGACTTAATTGTTCAAGACGTAAGTATATACAAGGCAGTAGAAGATGGGGACAAGCTATCACTACTAGTAAGTTATGCAGAGCTTGGATATATCTACAAAGATCAGGTTTTTGAAAATACTGCTGGTATGCTAATGCCGCTTAAGCTTATATATGAAAAAAACGGCGGTGACTACGAGCTTAAAGAAAGGATGAATGCAGAAGATGGCGAAGGCTACTTTGATTCGCTTGTCAAGATGGCTGACGGAGACAAAGAGCTGGCTCAAAAAGTAGCTGGTCCGGGCATTAATGAAAGGTACGACTACATCATGAAAGACTTATACAAAAAGGCTGAAGAGGAAGGCTTAAAGGACTTCGAACTAGACCTTGATAATGCACCCGGTTATCCAAAGGACGAGTCTTTATTTATAGAAGACGTTCCTAATGAGCCAAAGAATACCATTGCCATAGTTAATAAGGAAGAATACGAAAAAGCAAAGAAAAACGAAGCAAATGATAATTGGCCTCACGTCAATGGTCTTTTATATCACAAAGACACAAAGCTTGCTGTCAAGAGCATAATCGACGATTTTACTAAGTAGAAATGAATAATTTAGCCTTGCCAATTGACAGGGCTAAAAAATTTTCTTAAGAGCTTGTATTTTTACTAAGTTTAGGTTATAATATTAAATGAGGACAAACTAGAAAGGAAGTGCAAGATGAAAGAATTAGAATTAAAAGTTATGAGATCTGAGTCATCAAATGGTTTATACATAGAGCTTGGTCAAGGAGTTATTGACTTTACTAAGGCAATCAAGGCCAAGATATATTTATCAGTTGACGATAAGAAGGTTGAAGCAAGTATGATTAAATTCCCAAAGGATATATATGTAATACCACTTAAAGAAAGACAGCTTAGGGTACTTAAGGTCGAAGAGGGTAAGACATATAAGTTCGTAATAGAAAATAGAAGATAATTATAAATTACAAGGCAAAACTTTGATGTTTTGCCTTTTTGCTTTGTATAAGAGATATCATAGAGAAATATTTGCAAAATCGTTTTGCACGCGAATCGATTTTGGCAAAATAAAAAGGCCTCACGCGCGTGAAGCCTTAGTCCAATGCTCTTATGTCTAGTTTGGTTGTGGAGCATCTACTGGACAAACGCTGTTGCATTGACCGCAGTCGATGCATTTGTCTTCGTCAATTATGTAGATATCGCCTTCTGATATAGCGTCAACTGGACATTCTGGTAAACATTGTCCGCATGCTATACATTCTGCTGAAATTTTGTATGCCATTCATTATCCCTCCCTTGTATTTTCATTATAATTTATAAATATTCATTTGTCAAGTGATTAGTATCACATTATAAAGCTTTTGTAAAGATATAGCCAAATCACAGCTAGCGTCGGCATTATAGTTAGAAACTTAATCTTTTGCGTCTTATGTCTAAAGATTAGCATAGAGACCACACCTAGTGGCGCGCCGCCTATGGCTGCGAGGCCCAAGAGTACCTTCTCAGGCGTTCTGTGCTTGTAATTGCCACTAGCCGCCTTGAATTTGTCAATGGCAAAGGCCAAGAAGCAAATTACGTTTATGCCGTAGAATAAATATTTAAGCATCTTATCACCGCTAATTATATACCCAAAATTGTTTGTTTTTACTCAGAATAAATGATATAATACTTATAAGGAGGGTTATATGGATCAAGTATCGGGCACAAATTTTTACATATATCAGGACAAGGACGATTTTTCTTTTGGGATAGACGCAGTCCTTTTATCTGACTTTGCTAAGGCTAAGAAGAATCACATAGATCTTTGCACTGGCAATGGCATAGTCGCTTTAAGGCTAGCCTATTTATATAGTGATGCGAGTATTGTCGGAGCCGATATTGATCATAAGGCGATAGAATTATTTAAGAAGTCCATAAGCATAAATAAGCTTGATGAAAGACTTACGGCTATGGAAATGGATATAAGAGAAGTAGAAAAACACTTCAAGAAAAATGCTTTCGATAGCCTTACTGTTAATCCGCCTTATCTAAATCCAAAGGACAATATTGCCTCGGGCGATTACAAAAGGCAGGAGCTCTTGCTAAATTTGGACGATATAGCGTGGGCCGCGAGCTATTTACTTAAGCCATATAGCAAAATCTACATGGTTCATAGACCGGCTAGGCTTGTTGACATCATCTTGAGCTTCAAAAATCATGGCATTAACCTAAGAAGATTAAGAGCAGTAAAGCCATTCGCAGAGAAAAAGGCGAACATGATACTTTTAGAGTTAGAAAAGTCTGAGAAGATGGGCTTTGATTATATGAATGAGCTAGTAGTTTACAATGCCGACGGCACTTACACTGAGGAAGTAAAGGAGATTTACTATGGAGACAAATAAAGGCACTTTATATATAGTCGCAACGCCCATAGGTAACTACGAGGACATCACTTTGCGTGCACTAAACGTCTTAAAGTCTGTTGACTACATTGCTTGCGAGGACACAAGGCACACGGGCGTCTTACTAAAGCACTATGAGATAAAAAAGCCGCTCTTTGCTTATCACAAATTTAACGAGACGGATAAGTCATCATATATACTCGAACTTTTGAGTGAAGGCAAGAGCGTTGCCATAGTCTCAGATGCGGGCTCGCCTGGCATCTCCGACCCGGGCGTGATTGCGGCGCGTGCTGCGAGAGAGGCTGGCTACACTGTTACAGCCATACCTGGCGCGACAGCCTTTGTCACATCGCTCATGGCGAGCGGCCTTGACCTTAGTCACTTCGCCTTCATTGGCTTTGCGCCTCAAAAGGATGCGAAGCGCAAAAAGTTTATGGAAGGCTATAAATCATACGCTATGCCGCTTATTTACTACGAAGCGCCTCATAGGCTCATCGCTTTTTTAAATACAGCGCTTGAGGTTTATGGTGACAGAATGATTTTCATTAGCCGCGAGCTAACAAAAGTTTTTGAAGAGAATTTATATATGCACATTAGCGAGGCCATAGCCCACTTTACTGAGAATGAGCCGCGTGGCGAGTTTGTTATCACGATTTCGGGCCTTGATAGTGGTGATGGTGGCGAAGCCATTGACATAAACGAAGCGGCAAGAGCACTTATTGACGAAGGTCTAAGCATGAAGGACGCCACTAATAAATTAAAGGAGCTTGGCTTTAAGAAGAATGACGCCTATAAGGCACTGCTTGAGATAAAGGAAGACTAAGATGTACGAAGATTTAATCATAAAGATGAGGGACCTCAACAATTTAATAAAAGAAAAGTCCATGGATATAGATAAGAGGGGCAGAGAGGGTCTTAAGAAGGAAATTTATTCTGGCCTTGCCGAAAAGTACATGATAGATGATGATATTGACCTAGAAAAACTCGCTGATGAAGGCGGTCTCTGGGCTGTGGACGGCTCACTGGGCAGGATAGGCTCTCTTTATCCGCACTACATAAGCGTGATAGATGCACTTGTGATATCGACAAAGGGCGGCTTTGAGCACAGGAAGAGCAGTCTTTACTCGCCAATGCAAGGGCAAGTGCAAGAGGAGGACGAATTTTCTTTCGAGTCAGAAATGTACGTAAAAAAAGAGATGGCGAGGCTCGAGGTACGCGTCGTTATCGAGGCTTTAGAGAAAGAAACGCCTAAGATGATATTTATGGACGGCGGCTTTATTCGCTACATCATCAGCTGTAAGGAAGATTTTGAAGAGCTGAAAAAGATCTGCATCGAGCGCGGAATAATTTTAGCTGGGGTCATAGAAGAAATAAAGACATCAATACTTGGTAAAGAGCTGGACTTAAAGGCTTACGATAGAGAGATACTTTTCTCGCTACTTGATTACAAAGAGGCTATGCTTATCAATGACGAGATTAACAATAAGGCTGAAGAAGGCATAACAAGTGCTTTTGCACGCACATCGACCAAGCCCTATGCCATCGGCGTAGATATATCGACTGAGCAAAAAGATTTTATGAAGGATGTGCTCAAAACCATAATCAAATTGACGCCAAAGGATTCGAGAGGCATACCTATAATCTTGGATATAGTTGACAAGAAGGTCAAGATTACGGACGAACTTAAACAGAGGGTTCTAGTCAAGGAGCTTGACAAGGACGTTTACGATAGATATTTTAACGAAGTGAGGAATTTTAGATGAAGGTCTTAGGATTAACAGGCACTAGCGAGGTTTATTTGGCCTCGAATGAGAGAAATTTTAGAATAAATGAGTTTTTGCTCGTTGAAGACGAGGTTAAGAACTATATTGGCGAAGTTGTTGAAGCGAACACCTTCAATCGCTTTATGCCCTTTGAAAAGGAAAATGATTTTGTTGATCAAAGCGTGATTGATTCTTTATTGGCATTGGGTTACGATGTGAACAATGAAGTCGTCTACTTAGCTAAGCTAAGGCTTTTAGAGGAAGCGATGTACCCAATCATGGCGGGCTCGGCTGTTAGAGTGCCTGAGTTTGACGAGATCAAGAGCCTCATCATCAAGTCGTCGCCTAAAGATGGCTTGGTCCTTGGCGTTATCAAGAACACAGACGACCTTTACAAAAATGCGGACGAAGAGCTAAAAAATATTGTATATACTTTTGAGAATGGCGAGAGAAAAAATCAAAAGGACCTTCCTTACATCTTCAATGTGAGCGAGTTCAGTCAGTACCCACACATAGGCGTCTTCGGCGGCTCTGGTTCGGGTAAATCCTTTGCCTTAAGAGTCATAATCGAAGAGCTAATGAAAAAGAGGATACCGACTATAGTTTTGGACCCTCACTACGAGATGGATTTTAAGCTAAAGACATATGACGAAGCAGCTGATTATAGCAGTCTATATCAAAGCTTTTTACTCGGTAAGGACGTCGGCGTTGACTTTAAGGACCTAAACGTAGGCGAGTTCAAAAATTTATTAAACGCAGCTGGCGCAATGACTGACGCGATGGATACTTCAGTTGATGAAGTCTTTAAGCGTGGCGAGAGCGTCGACGCATTTAGACTAAGGCTAAGTGAAATACTTGAAGCCCTTGATAGGACTGAGGATGCTCTCAATATGGATATGCAAACAGCTGAGCTAAATGGCGATGCAGCTGAGGCCGATAGGATAAGAAGATTACTTGGCTACCAAAAGACTTATGGCAGAAAATTAAATGCATCGAGCCTAAAGGGTATTAGCTGGAGATTTAGAAGACTTGTTCAAGATAATGTTTTTAGCAGCGATTCAGAAGCTTTAGAGGCAGCGCTTAGAAGTGGCAAGCTTATCTCATTAAAGGGATCGACTAGATTATTAGAAGTTTATTCATCATATATACTAAAGAAATTTTATTATAAGAGAAGAGCCTATATGGACGCGAAATTACTTGGCACAAACGATGAGGACTACTTCCCACCATTTATCATAATCACAGACGAAGCACACAATTTTGCTCCAAAGGCCTTTGAGAGCGCGTCAAAACCTATTCTTAAGGAAGTTGCTCAAGAAGGAAGAAAGTATGGTGTCTTCTTAATCTTGGCGACACAAAGAATTACACTACTTGATGACACTATCACGGCTCAGCTCAATACGAAATTTATTTTAAGAACGGTTAGAGAGTCAGACATCAAGACCATAAAAGAGGAGACAGACATTAGCTCAGACGACGCAAAGAGGCTCCCTTACTTAACTACGGGCGATGCCTTCATCTCCGAAGCATCTTTCGGTAGAACCATATTCACAAGATTTCGTTTTGCCGACACCAAGGCCATAGACAAGGTAAATCCATTCTTGGAGCTAAAGGGCGAGACAGAAGATAGGATGCTGGCGGTCTTTGACGAGATAAAAGATACTTTGCCTATAAGCGATTTTAATATTACTCGTGAAGCAGCGAGACTTGAAAGATCGGTCGGCACCATGAGCGCAGAAGAGTTTAAGGACATACTTGATCGTTTAGTTGAAGATGGATATATAAGTAAGAGAACAAATCCATTCGGACAAAATGAATATATAGAGAAGGAATAAAGATGAGAATATTTTTTTTAGCAGCAGAAGTGAGTCCCTTCGTCAAAACAAGGGGACTTGCAGAGACCATGAGGTGCCTACCAAAGGAGGTCGCCAAAGAGGGTAACGACGTCTACGTCTTCATCCCACTGCACAAGCCGATTAAAAGTGAATATCAAGAGAAGGTCGAGTTCATGTCATCCTACGGGGTCATGATGGGCGACGGCATTATATACGCGAGCGTCTTCAAATACGAAGAGGATGGCGTTAAATACATCTTCATAGCGAATGAAGACTACTTCGACAGAGACAGGATCTACGGCGAGTTCGATGACGCCAAGCGCTACATCTTTTTTAGCAAGGCCGTTTTGGAATTTATCCAAATGTATAGGATTAAGCCAGACATCATTCACGCGAACGACTGGCACACAGGTCTTGTGCCGGTTTTACTAAAGCAATATAGGAAGAGCGACAGCTATTACAGAGGCATCAAAACCGTTTTCACCGTTCATAACCTCAAGTACCAAGGCGTTTTCAATCAAAATATCATCGCTGGCATAGTCGATACAGACCTCGATGTACTAAAGGATCAAAATTATGAGTTCATCGACTCAATCAATATGCTTAAGGCAGGTATTGTCTCATCAGATATAGTGACTACCATTAGTAAGTCCTTTAGAGACGAGTTAATGGATCCGCATTTCGGAGAAGGGCTCGAAGAAGTTTTTAAGGAGTATAGCTACAAGTTTCACGGCATTGTCAATGGTATAGATAATGAAAAATACAATCCGATGACGGACAATGCTTTATTTAAAAATTACGATGTTAATGGCTTTAAGATCAAGAGATATAATAAGGAAGAAGTTCAAAATTATTATGGACTTAAGAAAGATGCTGAAAAGCCTCTAGTCATTATGATTAGCCGTATGAAGCGCTCGAAGGGCATTAAGCTCGTGATTGGCGCTATAGAAGAGATGGTGAAGCTCGACTGCAACTTCATCATTATGGGAACTGGCTTTAAGAGCTTCGAAGAAAAGTTTAGAGAGCTCGAAGAAAAGTACCCAGACAAGATGGCGGCAAGGATATATTATAATGAGAATGAAGCGAGAAGATTATACGCAGCATCGGACATACTACTGATGCCGTCGGAGCTTGAGCCTTGTGGATCAGCTCAGATGATTGCTATGCGCTACGGCTCGCTGCCTTTAGTAAGGAAGGTTGGCGGACTTAAGGACACAGTCATTGCTTATAACGATGACAAGGAGCACGCTAATGGCTTTGCCTTTGAAAACATTGATCAGAAGGAAATGTATGAGGCGCTTAATAGAGCGTTAAAATTGTATTATCAAGATGAGGATGAGTTCAATAGGATTTTGAAAAATGCGATGAGGGTTGACAATAGTTGGAAAAATACTGCAGATGAATATATTAAGCTGTATCAAAGCCTTTCCGATGAATAAGAAATAAAAATATCAAAGCTCTTTGCTTAGTGCAAGGAGCTTTTCTTATGATATGACGAGCGATTGATAAGGCAAAATTGCTTATCGTATGACGAGCGATTGATGAAGTGATTTTACTTATCGTATGCTGGGCAATTAAGTGAGCAAAACTATTATCATGGCAGAGCCATTATCGTGGTAAAACTATTATCGTGGTAAAACTATTATCGTGGCAAGACTATTATCGTGGCAAGACCATAATCGTGGCAAGACCATTAGCAAGAAAATTATATTAATTTTTTTGAAAATATTAAATTATTTATTTCATATTTACTCATATAAGGACTGTGATTTGAGTCACAATGAATTATCTATTCACTTAGCTTGCAAATACTTTACTACATTAAAAGCTCTACGCCATCATCCTAGACTTAAGTACTTGCAAGCTTTTCGATTATGTGTTAGAATGATGATGTAATTAAAAATCGGGAGGTAAGTCATGGAAGAAATCAAAAAAAGAATAGAAGCGGACTCTATTGGTGAGAAGGAAGTACCAGTAGACGCTTATTATGGCGTTCAAAGTCTAAGAGGTAAGGAAAACTTTCATATAACTGGCAGACATATTCATCCTGAGATGATTGTTGCTCTTGCTGAAATCAAAAAGGCTTGCGCTATCACTAACCAACAATCACGCCTTATGTCTAAGGAAAAGGAAGAGGCCATTGCCAAGGCTTGTGATATGATTATCGAAGGAAAGTATCACGATGAGTTTATCTGCGATGCAATTCAAGGCGGTGCGGGAACTACAGCTAACATGAACGCTAACGAGGTTATCGCGAACCTTGCTAATGAGATTATGGGCGGCGACTTAGGTACATACGACCACGTTCACCCAAATGACGACGTAAATATGTGTCAATCAACTAACGACGTTTATCCAACAGCTGGTAAGATAGCTGCTGTTAAGCTTGTTAACAAGACTATAGACCAATTGATGGACCTAATCAATGCTCTTGAAAAGAAATCGATTGAGTTTGACGACGTTATCAAGATGGGTAGAACACAATTACAAGACGCAGTACCTATCAGACTTGGACAAGAATTCCACGCATATCAAAGCGCTCTACGCCGTGACGTTAGAAGAATTAAAAAGGCGAGAGACGTGCTTAAGGTTATTAACATGGGCTCAACTGCCATCGGCACAGGAATAAACGTTGATGTTAACTACTATGTAAATATTACTGAGACTCTTGCGAGAGTGACAGGACTATCACTTAAACAAGCGGACGATATGATTGACGGCACTCAAAACCTTGACGGAGTGGCATTCCTATCAGCAACTATCAAGACTTGCGCTATAACACTGTCAAAGATGAGTAACGACTTAAGACTTATGAGCTCTGGACCAAGAACTGGTTTTGGCGAAATCATTCTGCCAGCTAGACAAAATGGCTCATCCATAATGCCAGGAAAGGTTAACCCAGTTATACCAGAAGTGGCTAGCCAAGTTGCTTTCTCAATCATAGGTAATGACATGTGCATCACTATGGCGGCTGAAGCTGGTCAACTTGAGCTAAACGCGTTCGAACCAGTTATGTTCTACAAGCTTTTTGAATCAATCGAAACACTTGGAAACGCTTGCGAAACACTAAGAGTGAACTGCGTTGAAGGCATCGTTGCTGACAAGGAAAGATGCAAGGCACTACTTGATAACTCTGTAGGTATGGTTACAGCGCTTGTACCGCATATCGGCTACAAGAAGTCTGCAGCCATCGCTAAGGAAGCGCTTAAGACAGGCGAATCAGTTACTTCAATCATACTAAGAGACAATATCCTTGATCAAAAAGAAATAGACGAGATCTTTAATCCATTCCAATTGACTAAACCGGGAATTGCAGCGAGAGAGCTTATACAAGAAAAAGGCGATTTCGAAGACGAAGAATAAATTTTGCGTTAAAATGCGCCCTTACGCTCATTCGCTTGTTCGGCAATGCTCGAGTATAACTAATACGCTCCGCTTGCCTCAAAGCTCCATTTCGCGTAATCATCACATTTTTCCGGCAAAATTAGTTCGGAGCAAATAAACTATTTTAATTAATAAAACAAAATGAAAAAACTTATGGGGAGCAAATGCATACAAAATATGCATGAAATGCTCCCCATTTTTCTTGCTTATTGATAAAAATAGTGATATAATTATTACAAGAGATAGGAGGTGCAATATGAGTCCAAAATATGAAGACATTCAAGAGCTTATTAGGAGGCGAGCGGACCTTAACGCAAGGCTAAAGCTTCTTCCTTATGACGGAACGCCAGAAGTAAAGACTCGTGGCGATAAAAAATATCTTTATGTGAGAAAAAGAGAGCTTGGCAAACAAAAATCATCCTACGTTGGTGTATATAGCGACGAACTTTATAATATTTTGCTTAGCAATGCAAGAGAAGCACGCGAGATAAGAAAAGAATTACGAGCGCTAGATAAGGAGCTCGCTAGCCTTGGCTACGAAGAAGCTAGTTTATCAAGCAATGTTCTGATGAATATTGATTTTGCTCGAGCTAATATGAAGACAAATATATATGATCAAGCAGTTCTCGAAGGCGTTGGAACAACATTTCCTCAAACCGAAGAAATTATTGACAATGGCAAGGTAAGCGGCGTTAAAGCAAGTGACGTGCAAAAGATTTTGAACTTAAAGCACGCCTGGGAATTTATACTTGATAAGGATGTCATCACTTGCAAAAGCGATTACTATTTGCTTTCACAGATAGCAAACTTAGTTAACGAGGGCTTCTATATAGATGGCGGACGCATGAGATCATTGCCAGTTGAGATAGGCGGATCAAGCTATTTACCACCAATACCTATGGAAGCAGATGTTAAAGATGATATAAATAGCATCATTTCAGAAGATGCTCCAGCCATAGATACAGCTATAAAACTATGTCTATATACAATGAAGAAGCAAATATTTCTTGATGGCAACAAAAGGAGCGCAATAATTTTTGCTAATCACTACTTAATCGCTCACGCAGGAGGCTTCTTGGTAATACCAGAGAATGAAGTAGAAGAGTTTAAAAAGCTTCTTGTAGATTACTATGAAGGGGAAGATGTTAAAATTATTAGTGCTTTTATGAAAGAGAAGTCATGGAAAAGATTAGAATAAATTTCGCGCCCATGCGGAGCACCAAGGTTCTCGTACACTTAGTACGAGGTTCTTCAAATAGCGACTGGAACTTGTTTGCTTTTCGGCAATGCTCGAGTACTTGCTTGTACAGTTAAGTCCATGCACCAAGAGAACGAGTGAAACGAAGTTCGATTGGCATGCATGCCTTATGCCAGAGTTTACAAAGGTATGGAGCGTAGCGAACATAGCTTTGATTAAACTTACGGCCAAGCTTGCCTCAAAGCTCCATTTCGCGTAATCATCACATTTTTCCAGCAAAATTAGTTCGGGGCAAATAAACTATTTTAATAAATAAAACAAAATGAAAAAACTTATGGGGAGCAAATGCATTGAAATTTTGATGCAAATGCTCCCATTTTTATATGCAATTTTGTGATATAATATAGGTATAAAACAGATAGGAGTAGATTCATATGAATAAAAAAAATAAAATCACTGCAATAATTTGCGCTATACTCGCGGCGAGCTTTTATGCGCTTAACACGCCATTCTCAAAACTGCTATTAAACAAGGTTCCTCCAACGTATATGGCGGCTTTCCTTTATCTCGGAGCAGGCATCGGCGTTGGCATCATGTATTTATTTCACTACAAAAACGAGGACAAGTCCATGAGACTGACAAAAAAAGATTTGCCATACACTATACTCATGGTGGTCTTAGATGTTATTGCGCCAATACTTTTGATGATCGGCATATCCATCGGCTCGTCAGCGAACGCGTCACTACTAGGCAATTTTGAAATAGTCGCGACAACTATCATCGCTCTAGCGATTTTTAAAGAGGATGTTTCGAAAAATTTATGGATAGCCATCGCACTTATTACTTTATCGAGCATAATTCTATCGTTCGAGGGCGAAGGCTCATTTAGATTCTCGTATGGATCTTTATTTGTCATACTGGCAACAATGTCTTGGGGCTTTGAAAATAATTGCACGCGAAAAATTTCAAGCAAATCTACTTATGAAATCGTTACTATAAAAGGACTTTGCTCGGGAGTTGCTTCTTTAATCATCTCCATAATCATAGGTGAGAAATTTCCTGAGACTCGCTACATTGCTTATGCACTTTTGCTTGGCTATGTTGCTTATGGACTAAGTATATTCTTGTATGTGCGCAGTCAAAGAGATTTGGGTGCGGCAAAAACCAGTGCCTATTACGCCATCGCTCCATTTATCGGAACGTTTTTGTCTTTCCTTGTCAATGGAGAGGCGCTAAGCACTTCATACTTCATCGGGCTTATCTTTATGATAGCCGGAACCATTTTTGTAATTATTGACACTTGCTTAATTAAACACACGCACTTGCATACGCATACCATTAGGCATACGCACGATGGATACATGCATACACACGTTTTTACACATGAGCATGAGCACAATCACTTTTTGAATGAAGACAGCCAAGGCCACAACGACTTTTTGACGAGCAGAGAGCACATGAGGCTTCATAAGAACAATTTATAAATATTCATGGGGAGCAAAAGCATTAATTATATGCATGAAATGCTCCCCATTTTTATATGCAAATTTGTGATATAATATATTTATAGAACAAATAAAGGAGTTAGTTATGAATTGGATCAATGCGTTTGAAATAATTTGTTACATAATCGTGGCAATATTTTTGTTTGACGTGATTAAGAAGAAGGCGTGGAACGAGCTATACATGTTTATATCAGCGGCTATAGCGGGTTTTTCGCTTGAGCTGCTTGCGGTGCGCCTAACAGACATCTATCACTACTCGAACCTCTATTACATAATGATAGGCATAGAGCCATATCAATTCCCCTTCTTCGGCGGACTGATGTGGGGCGCAGTGGCCGTCTGTGCTTATAGACTTGCCAAGAAATTTAAGCTCAGCCCAATAATGACGGCGCTGTTATCAGGCTTTTTCGTTGTGTCGATGGACCTCCTACTAGATGTAGCCGCGATAAGGCTATCAGGCGGCTTTTGGGTATGGGACGGAAGACCCATTAACCTAGTCATCGACCATCATACCTTCATGTCGGTCATCTGGGTGAACTTCCTCGGCTATATGTTTGAAACACCATCGATAATTTATTATTCAGAAAAATATTGGCGCCGCAATGAAAAATCCATAATCAAAAACGTGATTGCCGCCATAATCATAGGTTTTATGTCAGTCGCAACAGTTGGCGTTTTAAGCTTTATATCGCTTAAGCTAAATGAGGTAACAGACGAATGGTTTTCCTTCGTCGCCTTTGTAGTTTTGTGGCTATATATATTTATTAGGCTGATTAGGGAAATCGTTTTGAGGAGAAAAGAAATAAAGATAAAATTAGACGACCCGGCACTGACAATATTTTGGTTCGCCATATACGCATATTGCTTCGCGGGACTTGCATCTTTGGGAGTCTTAAGCGCTATGCCTTTATACGCCGTCTTTGGAGGAGCCTTGTTTGTGGGAACGATTTTGCTTAGTATGATGAGTTTTGAATCGTAAACGCCATGGGTATATAAACTATGGTGATTAAATGACTAAGATTAATACAAAAGAATTTGTTGATGAATTTTATAAAAGGATAGCCGAGGACAATCAGGTTTCGGACGAGGAAAAGCAAAGGGCGGTTGCCTATTCACTCGGCTACACGGACGAGGACATAGAGCTTGGCGGCGACTTGGGTCTTGGCTGTGGCAATCCCATTCAAAATGCTAAGCTAAAAGATGGCGAGTGGCTACTTGACCTTGGCTGCGGAAAAGGGGTCGATGTCTTCAAAGCGGCGAGGGAGATGCACGGCACGGGCAAGGCTTTGGGCATTGATAGATTGCCTGAGATGGTCGAGCGCGCAAACTTCATTCGCGACAAGAGAGGCTTTGACAATGCAGAATTTTTAGTCTCGGATATTGATGAGATCAATTTGCCTGACAATACCTTTGACGTTGTTATATCAAACTGCGTAATCAATCTACTTGAAGACAAGGAAAAGGTCTACAGAGAGATATTTCGCGTGCTTAAGCCGGGCGGACGCGTTTCGATAAGTGACATCATTCAGATAAAAAAGCTGCCTGATGATATACTAGCCGATCCCATCTTTCACGCGACATGAGTCGGAGGCTCGATCACTTCAGAGGCTCTGAATAAGATTTTAGAGAAGGTCGGTTTTATGCCGTACACTATAGTAGAAGAGGACTTGACAGAGGAGTACCTAAACAAGTGGGGCCACGAAGGTCTTGACGAGTTCATCAAGCGTGGCAAGATACTCGCGATAAAGCCGCTTAATTAATTTAATAATCATGCTTATGGATGCCAGTTAATGACATCCATTTATTTTGCAAAAAATTCAATTACTTTAACTAAATGACTTGACAATTCATTTGCAAAGTGATACGATGGATGCAGTAAGATTATATTATATTATCCCTCCCGCAAACTTTTTTCTCCTTCTTTTGTGGGAGGGCGTTTTATTTAAAATTAATCAAAGACTATATATAAACGGTCTTTGATTTTTTTGTCTCTTTATGCTATAATTATGGGAAGAGGAGTTGATAAGATGGAAAAATATTATTTAAGTACACCAATTTATTATCCAAGTGGTTACTTACACATAGGAAACACGTATACGACTATAGTTGCGGACATGCTTAAGAGGTACAAAGAGCTTCAAGGCATGGATGTATATTTTGTTACTGGCTCCGACGAACACGGCGAGAAAATCCAAAAGAACGCTGAAAAGGCTGGCGTTACTCCATTGGAATTCGTTACTAATATTAACAAAGAAATATATAAGCTATGGGACTTACTTGACATTAGATATGATAAGTATATAAGAACTTCGGATAAGTCTCACGATGAGATGGTTAAGAAGATATTTACAAGGCTTTACGAGCAAGGCGACATCTACAAGGGCGAGTATGAAGGTCTTTACTGCACTCCATGTGAGTCGTTCTGGACTGAGTCTCAACTTGTCGATGGCAAGTGCCCTGACTGCGGCAGAGAAGTGCATCCTGCTCATGAAGAAGCGTATTTCTTCAGATTAAGTAATTATAAGGACAGACTTTTAAAATATTACGAAGAGCATCCAGAATTTATTGAGCCTGAGTCTAAAAAGACTGAGATGATCAATAACTTCTTTAAGGACGGCCTTCAAGACCTATGCGTTTCAAGAACATCCTTCGACTGGGGCGTTCAAGTGCCATTCGATCCAAAACACGTTGTTTACGTATGGATAGACGCTTTGTCGTCATACATTGACGCGGCAGGATATTTACAAGACGATGAAAAATTTGAAAAGCTTTGGCCAGCTGATATTCACTTAGTTGGTAAGGACATTTTGCGTTTCCACGTAATTATTTGGCCAGCTTTGTTAATGGCATTAGCTCTACCATTACCAAAGAAAGTCTTTGGCCATGGCTGGATACTTTTTGAAAGCGACAAGATGAGTAAGAGTAAAGGCAATGTCATCTACCCTGAGCCAATAGTTAAGCTATATGGCAGAGATGCTCTTAAGTACTACGTTTTAAGAGAGTTTAACTTCGGTAGCGATGGTAACTTTCAAAGCAAAAAGTTTATGGAAAGGGTTAACTCTGACCTTGCAAATGACCTTGGTAACTTGGTTTCAAGAACTATTGCCATGGCAGAAAAGTACTTTGGCGGCCCTGTTAATAAAAAGACATCTACTGATTCAATCGATAAAGATTTAATTGATGTGGCTTTAACAAGAAAAGCTGTTCTTGATGAAAAGATGGAACACCTTAACCTATCGGTAGCCATTGACGAAGTCTTTAAGCTAATCAGAAGGTCCAATAAGTACATCGACGAAACATGCCCTTGGACCCTTAACGATGATGAACACAAGGAAAGACTTGAAACTATCATATATAATTTACTTGAAGCATTAAGAATTTCATCTGTTTTACTAAGCCCATTCATCCCTGATACTGCTAAGAAGATCAGAGAAGCGCTTGGCTTAAGTGAAGAAATGAAATATGAAGAGTGCGATGAATTTGGCAAAATAGACAAATACACTGTAAAGAAGATAGATACACTATTCCCAAGACTTGACGTTGAAAAAGAAGTAGAAAGACTACTTACAGAAAACGCAAATTTAATTAAGTCAAGAGAAGAAAAAGATGGCAAGGCAAAGGCAGAGGAGCTTGACACTAAGCCAGCTATAGAATTTGATGATTTTGCTAAGCTTGATCTAAGATTAGGCGAAGTAATTGATTCAAAAGAACATCCTGAAGCTGATAAACTTTTGATTAACACTATTAAAATAGGTGACGAGACAAGAACTATTGTTAGCGGCATCAAAAAGTGGTACAAGCCAGAGGACATCATAGGCAAGAAGGTTGTCGTTGTATGCAATTTAAAGCCTAGAAAGCTTAGAGGCGTTGAGTCTCAAGGTATGATACTTGCTTGTGAAAACGGCGATGACTTGTCGCTAGTGACATCGCTTGAAGATATGCCATCAGGCTCAGTGATCGCGTAATGATATTCGTTGATTCACACGCCCATCTTGATGATGAGGCCTTTGATGAGGATAGAGACGAAGTCATAGCCGATATTTTATCTGGCGGAAACTATTTCTTCAATATAGCTTCAGACCTTAAAACGAGCTACTCGAGCTATGAACTTGCAAAAAAATACGATCACGTCTACGCAGTTGTAGGTGTGCATCCGCATGAGGCAAAGGATTACACAGCCGAGACGCGCGAGGCACTGAAAGAGCTATTAAAAAAGGATAAGGTAATGGCGATAGGCGAGATTGGTCTTGACTATCACTATGATTTTTCACCAAGAGATGTGCAAAGAAAAGTCTTTATTGACCAGATAGATTTAGCTAGAGAAATGGATGTGCCCATCGTTATTCACACGCGTGAAGCTATGGAAGAGACTTATGAAATACTTGAGAAATACGCTAAGGATATGAAAGTTCTGATCCACTGCTATACAGGATCCATAGAGATGGCGAGAAAGTTCTTAAAATTAGGATACAAACTAGCTTTAGGAGGAGCACTAACTTTTAAAAACGCGAAAAACACAGTAGACGTAGCAAGGGAGGTCGCTCTAGAAGATTTGCTTATAGAGACAGACTCACCATATATGACGCCAGTGCCTTTCAGAGGCAAGAGAAATGACCCGAGAAAAGTCATTTTGGTCGCAGAAAAACTTGCTGAGATTAAAAATATTAGCGTAGACGAAGTGCTTGAAGCCACAAAGAAGAACGCATTTGAATTTTTTGGAGTGAAAAATGATTAAAGAACTCATAGTTGTCGAGGGAATGGACGACATCGCTCAGATAAAAAATGCTATAGATGCCGACATCGTCGCGACACATGGCTATAAAATAAAAAAGACGCTCTTCGATGAGCTGAGAAAAGCTGTTAAGACGAGGGGAGTAATTGTATTTACTGACCCTGATTACGCTGGCAAGATGATTAGACGCACCATAAATGAAAATGTTAAGGGCTGTAAAAACGCTTATCTAAAGCAATCAGATGCGATTAAGAAAGATGATATAGGCGTTGAAAATGCTTCGAAGGAGGCAATTATCGATGCGCTGATGAATGCAAGAGCCTCGACAGAGGAGAGGACTGTATTATATACAACGAAAGATTTGTATGAGACAGGTCTATTAGGCGCAGATGGCTCTAAGGAGAGACGCGAAAAACTTGCGAGCATACTAAAAATATCTAATTCAAACGCAAAAAAGATGCTCGACGCACTAAACAATTATCAAATTTCGAGAGAAGATTTTGAGGAGGCTATGAAGAAAATTGACTGAAAAAGGTTTATATAGCATAGCAAGACTCAAAGAGCTGCAAGAAAGCTTTGGCTTTAAATTTAAAAAAGCGCTTGGACAAAACTTTTTGATCGACGGCAATATAATTAGAAAGATAGCTGAGGAAAGCGGCATCACAAAGGACACTATCGTTATGGAGATAGGTCCCGGCATAGGCACTTTGACCGAAGAGCTCGCAAAACACGCGAAAAAAGTCATAGCCTTTGAACTTGATGAATCACTTAGAGAGATACACAAGGAAACACTCGGCCCGCATGAGAATGTCGAGGTCATTTACAAAGATTTTATAGACGCCACTGAAGAGGAGATCAAGGCTTTGACAGGCGGTCCGTTCAAAGTATGCGCCAATCTTCCGTATTATGTGACGACACCCATATTAACATTCTTACTTGAGTCAAAACTCGAGATAGATTCAATCACGGTTATGGTACAAAAAGAAGTCGCTCAAAGGATAGTCGCCGATGAAAAATCAAAGGACTACGGCAGCATTTCAGTATTCACAAGAGCTTATGGTGATGCGCGCATTGCATTTAACGTGTCAAAGGACTGCTTCTACCCAAAGCCAAAAGTTGATTCAGCAGTACTATATATAGAAAAGAAGAAAAAAGATTTAGCAAACGAAGAGCTATTCTTAAAGATAATTAGAGCAGCTTTTATGAAGAGAAGAAAAACACTTGCGAACGCTTTATTTAACAGCGAAGTGGGTATAGATAAAAAGGATACAGTGGCTGCACTAAAGGCCATTGGCAAAGGTGAAAATGCAAGGGCAGAGGAGCTGAGCTTTGATGACTTTGTAAGCATAACGAGAGACTTGGAGGGAGATTATGGAAAATAAAGTATTAAGTCAAGAAGATTTAGACGCGATAAAAAACGATGTCATCGATTATAAGATAGTTGAGAAACTTGCAGACATCATGAAAGCGCTTAGCGAGCCTTCAAGAATACAAATCATACACGCGCTAAGCCTAAGCGAGATGTGCGTTACAGACCTTTCATACGCACTAAACATGACACAGCCACTTGTTAGTCACCACCTAAGGATATTAAGAAACCTTGGCCTAGTTAAGTACGAGAGAGATGGCAAGGCGCTGATATACTCACTTGATGACGAACACGTTTTGATGCTGTATAAACAAGGTTTGGAACATGCAAAAGAAAAAGTTCAATAGATTATTATCTGTCACTGATATGGTGGCAGATTTTTTATGCCTCATACTAATTGTTACTCTTTTGTTACTCCTTTGTTACTCTTTTGTTACTATTTCTATACCATATATCTGATATACTATAGTAAAGATAGTAATTACTGTCTATACAAAGGGGGGTGAAAGCATGAAGAAATCACTAGCCATTGTCATGACTGTTTTGCTTCTACTAAGCGCAGCTATTAGTCCAGCTAATGCGTCAAGCATGAGGAATCACCATGACGGTGCCAACTATGATGTCCTAGTTAACTCTATAAGTAATCAAAAGAGAGGACTTAGTTATCAAGTAATGGGACCTATGCCAAGCGGTGAAACAAAGGATGTAATAGTATCTGTAGCAGTTCCTTTTGGAGCTTATTTCAATACGACATACTATTATGAAGATGAGTTTTACGCTGGAACACTTAGAGTTGCAAGAACATCTGTGATAACTTATCCGGACGGAAGTAAAGATACTTTAGTTACTTACGCTGGAACAGTTAGTAGAAAGAAGTAAATATTGATTCGTACGAAGAAGGGGTGGCGCGTTGCCACTCTTTCTTTTTTTTATAAAAGGCAATATTCTATACTTATAAATTGTTTTATATGTTCTTATTGCCTTGCAATTTAATTTATCTAGTGTTATAATTATATTGATATTGTTTAAGGGAAGTTTAAAAAAACGCAGTCGCCGCTGCCGTGGGCGCATACTGAGTAAACACTTATGTCACTGTTATTCGTTTAATAATGGGAAGGCGTTTACAAGGGCTTAAAGCGCTAGCCGGAAAACCTTACTCTATCAAGAAATACCTTCGGCAAAGAGAGGTTCTTTTCTAAATCAATCTGATTTTTAAAAGGAGTCTTTGCGTAGGAAAATAAAAGGAGGAATAATTTATGAGGAAGAAAAATTTCATTCTCATGGGTCTTTCGCTAATTTTATTATCCGCAGACGCTTACGCAATGCACATCATGGAAGGTTACCTTCCTAAAGAGTGGTGCATAATCTGGGGACTAATATCACTACCATTTATCATACTTGGTATTAGAAAAATTGCTAAAGGCTCTGATTCAAACGAAAAGAAGGTTCTACTTGCACTTGCAGGTGGCTTTATCTTCGTATTATCTGCTATGAAGATCCCTTCAGTAGTAGGTAGTTGTTCACACCCAACAGGTACTGGTCTAGGTGCTATACTATTTGGACCGCTTCAAACATCTGTTTTAGGTTTAATTGTTTTACTATTCCAAGCATTGTTATTAGCTCACGGTGGCCTAACTACTTTAGGTGCTAATACTTTCTCTATGGCTATAGCTGGACCATTTTTAGCTTTTGCCATCTATCAACTATTGAAAAACAAAAACAGAAGCGTGGCAGTATTTTTAGCAGCAACTCTTGGTGACTTATTCACTTACGTTATCACTGCGACTCAACTTGCTATAGTTTATAACGAAGGCATAGGCTTTGGTGCAGCTCTAGCTAAGTTCTTATCGATATTTGCTGTTACTCAAATCCCTATCGCTATAGTTGAAGGCTTATTGACTGTTGTAGTTGTTAACCTTATGGTTAGATACAAAGGTGAGGGGGTACTTAAAAATGAAAGAATCTAAGAAAACTAATTGGATGCTAATTATTTTAGCAATACTAATAGTAGTTATTCCGCTAGTCTTTGTTCAAGGTGAATATGGTGGAGCTGACGGTATGGCAAGTGAAGAGATAGAAACATTAAATCCAGGATATGAACCTTGGTTCGAATCACTATGGGAACCACCTTCGGGAGAAATCGAGTCCTTATTGTTCGGACTACAAGCAGCTATCGGTGCTGGAGCTATAGGCTACATCATTGGTAACTGGAAAGGCGCTGCTGGCAAAAAAGAAAGCAAATAAAGGAGCTAAAACAGATTGCTACTCATTGATCAATTTGCCTACACGAACGGCTTAAGGCATGTCAAGGCTATGTACAAGTTTTTATTTGCTATGGCCTTACTTGTTTTAGCAATAGGTTTAGATAATATATATGTGAATCTCGCTATATTTATAACGATAATTTTTATTGAGCTTACATTTGCAAAATTTAGGCTTAGAAATGTTATGTCTTTTATCAAAGTGCCTGTGATATTCATTTTATTAGGAACGATATTTTTAGTAATAGGTTTTTCTAAGGAAAATAATTACTCTTACTACGTACCTATATTTGGCGGATATTTTGGCATTATTAAGGGACAGGAAAAACTATTTTTGCAAGTCTTTATGAGGGCCTTAGCTGCAACATCATCTGTAATCTTTTTGAGCGTTACAACGCCCATGGTCGACATCATAAAAGTTTTTAAGCTTATGCACTTACCAAATGTTTTTATTGAGCTATTCATGTTAATTTACCGCTTTATCTTCATTATGATAGAGGAAGCACAAGTGAATATCAATGCTCTTGAGATTAAATTTGGCTTTATAAACAATAAACAAGCGCTTAAATCTGTAAAAGTATTTATAGAGAATATGATGCTAGGCATACTAAAAAGAAACGAAGAGATGACTAATGCTCTCAATATTAAATTATATGACGGAGAATTTCCAGTAAGGTGATAGAATGTTAGAGGTAAAGAATTTAGAATATACTTATGAAAGCGGCAAAAAAGTTTTGGATGGAATTAGTTTAAGCACTGAAAACGGCGCTATAACTATGGTTATTGGAGAAAATGGTGCAGGAAAAACTACTTTATTCAAAAACATTTTGGGGCTTTTAAAGAAGGACAAGGGCGAGATACTTGCTGATGGCGAAGAACTTCGCTACGATAAGAAGAGCTTGATTAAGTACAGAACGAATGTGACTATGGTATTTCAAGATCCTGACAATCAAATCTTTTACTCGGACGTTTTTGACGACACTGCTTTTACGCTTAGAAACCTTGGTTATGATGAAGACACTGTCAAGGAAAGGGTTGAGAGAGCTTTAAAGAGTGCCAATGCCTACGAGCTAAAAGATATGCCGGTTCACTTCTTAAGCTACGGACAAAAAAAGAGGGTAGCTATAGCCTCTGCCATAGCTTTAGGAGCAAAGTACATCCTTATGGATGAGCCAACCGCCGGTCTTGACCCTGTCTCTATAGGTATATTAAAAAATACTATTAGAAATATTTCCAAGGACTCATCTTTAATTATATCTACTCACGATATGGAATTCTGTTATGAAATGGCGGACTACATCTATGTAATTAAGGATGCTAAACTTATCAAAGAAGGCACTAAGTATGAGATCTTCAAAGACGAGGATGTCATCAAACGCGCTAATCAAGAGCTACCTCTATGCGTTAGAGCTGCTAATGCATTGGGAGTGGACTTTTTTGAGAACAATGATCAAATGATAGAGGAGTTAAAGACTTATGCTAAGCATAGCTCTTAATATAAAGGATAGACCTGTTACCATTATTGGTGGCGGGTCTGTCGCTTTAAGAAAGTTTAATACATTAATAAGTGAAGGTGCCTTAGTAACTGTCGTTGCTAAGGACTTTGTAGATGGTTTCGAAGACAAAAATACAAAGCTAATTAAGGATAAATACAAAAAAGAGTACATAGAAGGAGCTTTTTTACTATACATAGCAAGTGATGACGAAGAGGTCAATGCAAGAGCCGAGGCTGATGCGAAAGAGCTTGGCATCTTATTTAATAGATGTGACAAAAGCGATGAATCGGATTTTATCTCCATAAACATGAAAAAGATTGGTGGCATCGACATCTCCATATCTACAGGAGGAAGGCTTCCTGACTTAAACAAGACCATCATGGATGATTTAAAAAAATATGAAGCTTATGATGATGAATATTTGGATTTGGCTTTTAGACTTAGATCGTACTACATCCATTACCATAAACAGGATGAAATAAAAAAGATAAAGACTTATACTAAGGAAGAAATTTTACGCTATATAAAGGAGTTTGAAGACTTTGAAGATAAAGGTAGGAACGAGGACGAGTAGGCTTGCGCTGAAGCAAGTCGAACTTGTTTTTAGTAAACTTAAAGAATTTTATGATATTGATTACGAAGTGGTCGGCATAAACACGCTTGGCGACATCGACAAGAAGACATCGATCAGTCAAATGGGCGGCAAAGGCGTCTTCGTTAGAGCGATTGAAGAGGCTCTTAAGGACGGCAGGATCGATATCGCTGTTCACTCTTTAAAGGACATGACGTCTGAGATTGAAGATGGCCTTGAAATCATCTTCTTTGGCGAGAGGGCGAGACGAAATGATATAGTCGTTCTAAATGAAAAACATAGGGGCAAGACTGAGCTTGAAAATGGCATGAGAGTCGCAACTGGCTCGCTTCGTAGAAAGTTTTTACTCGCTATGGACGAAAAATATTATGAGATTGCCGAGATACGTGGCAATATCGAGTCAAGGATAGCAAAGCTCGATACAGAGGGCTTTGATGCCATAATATTATCAAGAGCGGCCATAGATAGACTTGATTTAGCTGATGGGCTTCGTGGACGCATCATAGATTTGGACGAAGAAGCGTTTTTACCATCGCCATGTCAAGGGGTCATAGCACTTGAAGTGAATAAAGAAAATCATGAGCTTAAGGAAATGCTTAAGTCAATACAAGATGAAAAAACTGATTTCGAGGTCGGCATAGAACGAGCATTTTTAGATGAGTCAGGCGCTTCGTGTAACAAGCCACTCGGCATTCATGTAGTAAGCGAGGGAGATAAGGCGCACGTCAAAGCCTTTATGGCCTCGGATGACTTAAAGAGATATAGATTTATAGATTTTGATACGGATAAAGAAAATTACTTAGCTGATGTAAAGAAAAACACTGAAGTGATTAAAGGAGATATAGATGTCTAAAGTATATTTAGTAGGAGCGGGCCCTGGTGATGAGGGCCTAATTACTGTCAAAGGCTTGAGGCTGATACAAAAGGCCGACTATATAATTTATGACAGGCTCATCAATTACAATTTACTTAACGAAAAAAAGGCAGATGCGAAGATTTTTTACGTGGGCAAAGAGGGGATGAAGTCCTCTTGGAAGCAAGAAGCAATCAATGAACTGCTGTTTAAGTGCGCGAGCGAAGAGGGCAAGATCACAGTTAGGCTAAAGGGCGGCGATCCGCTTGTCTTTGGCCGCGGTTCTGAAGAAGCGCTTTACTTAAAGGAGCATGGAATTAAATCAGAGATAGTTCCTGGCATCTCCTCATCGATTGGCGGCCTTATCTACGCTGGCATACCAACGACTCACAGAGAAACGTCAAGGAGCTTCCACGTATTTACCGGACACACTATGGATGGCCCAGCCGAGCTTGATTGGGAGAACCTTGCTCATATGGAAGGGACCCTGATTTTTCTAATGGCTATGAGCAATATCGAGACTATAGCTAATAAACTTATCGCGGCAGGAAAAGATCCAGATACAAAGGCAGCCTTCATATATAAGGCGACTAGATCAGATCAAAGGTCCTTCACTACAAAACTTAAGGACGCTTACGAATGCAAAATTACTAACGATATCAAAAACCCATCGGTTTTTGTAATTGGTGACGTAGTTCAATATTCTGATGATATTGACTTCTTCGGCGATAGGCCTCTTAAGGATAGATTTTTTATTTTGCTTAGAAAAAAAGAATTCAATCAAGACTTTAAAGATTTTCTAATCGATAATAAGGCCGAGTTCCTTGAGCTTGAGACAATTAAGTACACGCCCATCCATGACCATGGCTTTGATGAGGCACTAAAAAATATCGAGGACTATAAGTATTTAATATTAACAAGCCGAAACGCAGTAGAATTTTTCTTTAAGAGAGCACTTGAGCTTGGTATAGACTTTAGAAGATTTGCCAATATTAAGATAGCCTCAATCGGTCAAAAGACTATGAAAGACATAGAGACTTATGGTTTTAAGGCGGACTACGTTTCGGAAAAATATACATCAGATGAATTGATTAAGAATATCACATCGAAGTTCGAGAAGGGCGCTAAAGTGCTTTACCCGCACTCAGACAAGGCAAAGGGCAATATAAGAGCGGCTCTTAATGATTACGATGTGGACGCCTTTGAAATATACAAAAACAGCGACGAAGCCTATGAGAAGATGTATTTAGAAGATAGGGTTTACGACATATTCTTCTTCTCGTCATCGGAGGCCATTAGCTTTAATAAATATTATCCAGAGCTAATGTCAAAGGCAAGGATATATTCAATAGGGCCATACACTACAAAGAGCATAGAGGCATTAGGCTATAAAGTCTACAAAGAGGCCAAGGTGCATGACTCAGAAGGTATGATAGATTTAGTAAAAGAGGAGATTAATTATGAAGAATAGAATGAGAAGACTTAGATTAAACGCAAATATCAGAGAAGTATTTGCTGAAACATCACTTAGAAAGGAAGATTTAATCTATCCACTCTTCGTGAAAGATGGGGTAAATAGCGTCGAAGAGATAAAGAGCCTAAAAGGACAAAAGCAATACACTGTCGATAGGCTTGACGAAGTAATTAAAGAGTTAAAGGACTTAGGCATACTATCAGTGATTTTATTTGGCGTGCCTGATCATAAGGACGCGTGCGGCTCAGGCGCTTATGCAAAGGACGGAGTCGTTCAAAGAGCGATTAGAAAGATCAAAGAGATAGATAAGGACTTTATCGTTATAGGTGACGTCTGCATGTGCGAGTACACTGATCACGGCCACTGCGGCATACTTCACGGGGACTATGTCGATAACGACGAAACCGTTTCCTATTTACAAAAAATTGCCGTGTCAATGGCAGAAGCAGGAGTCGATATAGTCGCTCCATCTGATATGATGGACGGACGTGTGGCAAAGATTAGAGAAGCACTTGACGAAGCAGGCTACATAAACGTATCAATCATGAGCTACGCATCGAAATTCGCTTCAAACTACTACGGCCCATTCAGAGACGCAGCTGGCAGCGCACCAAGCTTTGGCGATAGAAAGCAATATCAAATGGATTACAGAAACAAAAAGGAAGCACTTAGAGAGATACTTTCAGACGTTGATGAAGGCGCCGACATGCTTATAGTTAAGCCAGCCATGGCATACGGCGATATAATGAAGCTCGCTTCAGAAGAGACTAATTTACCTATAGTTGCTTACTCAGTTAGTGGTGAGTACGCTATGCTTTATGACGCCGTTGCGAATGGCCTTGTTAAAGAAGATATTATTATGGAGACAATGCTATCATTCAAAAGAGCGGGAGCAAATTTAATCATCACATACTTTGCTAAGTACTTAGCAGAAAGATTATAATGGCGAAGAAGTATTACGCAGTAAAGGCTGGCCGCAAAACTGGCATCTTCGAGACATGGGACGAAGCGAAAGAGCAGGTCCACGGCTTTAAGAACGCGATTTATAAATCATTTAAAACTATGGAAGAGGCGGAAAATTACATGGATGGTGCCGAGCCCGAGACAAGTCACGAGCTAGATGGCAAGCTTCTTGCTTATGTCGATGGCAGCTTTAGTAATATCTTAAAAAAATATTCGGCGGCAGCCATCTTCGTAAAGGACGGCGAGGTAATTCATAAGGCTGGGGTGGCTTATGACGATAAGGATCATTTGGCGATTCGTAACGTCGCCGGCGAGATAAAAGCGTCTATGCTCGCTATTAACTACGCAATTGATGAGGGCTACGACGAGGTCCACATCTATTACGATTACGAAGGCATTCGCAGCTGGGCGATGGGCTACTGGAAGACTAATAAGGACGCGACTAAGGCATATAAAAAATTTTTTTATGAGAAAAAAGATAAAGTCGAGGTCCATTTCCATAAGGTAGAAGCTCATACTGGCGACAAATACAATGAGATGGCCGATGCACTTGCTAAGGAAGCTCTTGTAAAAATCTCTTGACATATATATGTCCATAGTGTATAATTAAGGTACTTGAATGACAAAGAAAATATTATAGGAAGGTGAAGAAATGGATTTCGCAGAGAAATTAAAAAGATTAAGAGAAAAGGAAGGCATGACACAAACTGATCTTGCTGAAGAACTAGGTCTATCACTTAAGACTATTTCAAGATATGAAGTAAATGGTATGAGACCTCGTAGTAGAAAAATTTATAACCAAATGGCTAACATATTTAGAGTTGACGCATCATACCTTTTGGTTGATGATGACGACTACAAGGTTCCAGTTGAGGACCAAAACTATGATATGCTTGTAAATGGTATGCTAGGCCTATTCGCAGGTGGAACACTTAGCGATGAAGACAAAAAGGCTGTAGTTGAAGCTATCACAGATGCTTACTACAAATCAAAATATCAAGGCACTAATAATAAGGAAAGTAAAAATTAGTGAGCGAAAAATATTTAGATGATGCACTTGCATTGATTGAAGAGCAAGGAACTAATGATCCTTACGAGATACTTGAAAACCTCGGCGTAGTAGTCATACCCATTAACATAGGTGCGGCTTTTCTAGGCATGTTTAGGATTTTGGACGGCGTTAGTTATGTGATCTACAATACTCATGCGGATGAGAACGTGATTACACAAGTGCTAGCACATGAGCTAGGTCACTACCTCTATCACAAGGATTATGCAAGTGAGGCGGAGCTGGCAGATTTTGGCTTGTCGGAGGAGTCTTCGATAATTGAAGCTCAGGCCAATACCTTTGCGGCGCATCTACTTATTGACGAAGACGAAGTTTTGGACACTATAGAGGAAGGCATGAGCTATATGGAGCTCGCTCAAAGACTGATGGTTGACGAAAACCTTCTTCTTTATAAGCTTAAGTCTATGAAGAAGAGGGGACTAAAAATCAATTTGGGAGAAGTTCCTAGGAGCCAGTTCTTTCAAAATCTAGCAGAGCAAGCTAAAAAATACGAAACAGACTAGTGGAGGATACTATGAAAAAGAAAATATTAAGCGCAGTGGCATTACTTGTCCTAGCAAGCTTATTTTTATTTGCGTGCGATGGAGCTAAGGATGCTGCTAAATTTACTATAAATAATCATTACACAACAGCAGGAACAGACGGCGTATTAACGTCTTATGATATCGATGGCAAAGAATATGTCATCTTCGACCAATTCTTAGAGCTACTTAATCCAACTACACATAGAGTGGGTAATGTTTATGAGATGGTTGACGGCGTTCCTATGCCAAAGAAGAGCGAAGATGGCTTCTATTATCTTGACGATGGCATGCTATATAGCACAGAAAAGCCGATAGAAGCAGTCAGACTTGACAGCGAAACTTATGATAAGATGGAAGACGTTAAATTCCATATATATTATAAGGATGATGTCATTGCACTTGATGAGGGAGTAAAAAAGGTTAGTGATACAGTTTTCTATCCACTAGAACATCTAGCAGAAGTATTTAGCTTTAAGGCTGAAAACGGCGAATTTGTTTTTGCAGAAAAGGACGAAAATGAATTAGAAGTTCTTAATCAAAAGGACTACGACTGGTATATAGACCAAAAAGAAACAGGTCAATACGCTGATAATAACTGCGGACCAAGCTGCGCTGTAATGAGCTTGTATTTCCAAAAGGGATATGACAAGGCTGTCACAGCTGAAACTGCTAGAAACACTCGTGTTAATGATGGTGGCTGGTGGTTTACATCAGACGTAAGCGACTTCTTAAATGACTCTGGTGTTAAACACAAAATGAAGTTCTACAAGAACCCAGATAGCTTATTGGCACCGCTTAGAGAAGGCAAGATCTGCATCATCTGTATCGATTCATCAACACTTCGTTACAATCCAGATAACAATTCTCGCTTCAACAAGTACTACACAGGTGGCGGCGGTCACTTCATCATTGTCAATGGATATAAAGTGGTTGACGGAAGACTTTATTATATAGTAAACGACCCTAACTCTTGGGGCATGAAGTATGCTGACGGCACTTACATGGGTAAGGACAGATACTACGATGCCATCGACATAGACAAGACAGTTAGAGAATGGTCAAGAGAGTATTACATTGTAGATAATAATTAATAGTAATAGACGGCTTAGGTCGTCTATTTTTTTGACTAAAAAAGGAGTGAGATAGAAGTGGATATACTTGATAAACTTAAAAATAGAGAAGAGATATATTATCCCATAGAGAGAAATAAAAATATGGATTTGCGCTTTACTTTGTATGACGCCTTTCTTGCAAAGAAGCGCTTCAAACGTTTTGCGCCTCTCTTCATGGAAGCCTTTGAAGAGATAGATGGGCCATGCTATTATAAAAGCGATTTATATAAGTCAAAGCTCGGCGATACGCTTTATCTAAAGCTTGACTCAGAGCTAAAAGTTGCTCATAGCGTTAAGGCAAGAGGCGGCTTCAACGAGGTCATGGTCAAGGTCGAAGACGTTCTTAAGGAAAATAATATGCTAGATAAATTTGATGAGCTAAGTCTTGACGATATAAGAAAGATTATGGCGGCATATACCATCGAAGTGAGCTCAACTGGCAACTTAGGTCTATCCATAGGCCTATGCGCTAAGGCCTTCGGCTTTAAAGCCAAGGTTCATATGAGCCGTGACGCGAAGGACTGGAAGAAGAAATTACTTAGAGAAGCGGGCGCAGAAGTCATCGAGTATGACCATGATTACACATACGCAGTCAAGATGGGCAGGTTAAGCGCCGAGCAAAATAAAATGAGCTACTTCGTTGACGACGAAATGAGTGAGAAGCTTTTCTTAGGCTATGCAGCGGCCATATTTGAAGTGGCTGAACAAGTCATGTCGAGTGACATGCACATAAGTATTGACGAGCCCCTTCATGTATTTTTGCCATGCGGCGTGGGCGGCGCACCTGGTGGCATCGCCTTTGCCCTACGAAGCTTTTTCAAAGAGAGCGTCCGTATATACTTTGTAGAGCCCGTTGAGTACCCATGTATGCTATATAGCTTTGTTCATGGCGAGGCTGCTTCCGTTAATGACATAGGTCTCGGAGGCAAAACCATTGCCGATGGTCTTGCATGCAGCGCACCATCGAAGCTTGTCTTTCCTATGCTTGACTCACTTGTCGATGGCTTCTTCAGCTTTAACGACGAGAGCATATTAAGAGCAAAAAAAGATATAGAAGCGATTGACGAAAAAATAGTCGAGGCATCGAGCGCTGCAGCACTATTAGCATATGAAAAGCTAAATAGACCAAAAAACTCAATACTATGGATCACTGGATCAAATGTTGATAAATAGCACTTAAAGTCTTGAATTATAGTATTGTTAGTGATATAATTAAAATTTGGAGGGATATTATGAATTTATTAGTTGTAATTTTAAATGAAATGGATAAGCTCGATGAATTATTACTTGAACTTTCCAAAAAATCAATCACAGGAGGTACTATACTTGACAGTCAAGGTATGGCCTCAACACTAGCTGATTGGCACAAAGACATCAGTGCTTTCGGTGGACTTAGACAAATACTTAACGGACAAAGACCATTCAACAAGACTATACTTATGGTGCTTGACGACGAAAAGCTTGTCATAGCAAAGGAAGTTGTTAAGACTGTTATGGGCAACATTAACAATGAAAATACAGGAATTATGTTTACTCTTGATGTCAAGAGCGTGGAAGGATTGACTAAGTAGTATGAATTTCGAAATTTTATTACATTTAGGCACAATCTTACTCGTTGGCTTTATAGTTTCAAAAATACTTGGCCTCTTCAAATTTCCAGAGGTAACAGGCTACTTGATAGCAGGTATACTCATAGGACCCTCGGTCTTAGGACTAATACCCGCAGAAGCAGTTAAAAACTTCGACATCATTAGTGAAGTCGCTTTAGCCTTCATTGCCTTTTCAATAGGTGCCGAGCTAAAGTTTGATGACTTAAAAAAAGTGGGAAAGGCAATCTTTGTGATCACAGTACTTGAAGCACTAGTTGCCTTTTTCCTAGTAACAGTAGTTATGCTTTTACTTGGACAAAGTTTCCCATTCTCACTAGCAATAGGCTCAATCGCGTGCGCAACAGCACCAGCTGCAACACTTATGGTCATTAAGCAATACAAGGCCGAAGGACCACTAGTTAGAACACTTATACCAGTCGTTGCACTTGATGACGGCGTTTGTATCATCGCTTTCGGTGTTGCTTCAACACTTGCTCAAAACATGATACAAGGCGGAGCTTTTTCAATGATGAATATGGTTGGAAAGCCAATAATCCAGATATTAGCAGCACTTGCTCTAGGTGTAGTAGCAGGCATCATCATGGTTAAGTCCATGAGATTCATGAAAAACCAAGGACAAATCCAAGCTTCTTTTATAGGTGTAATCTTCTTATTAGCCGCTATATCACTACGCTTTGACCTATCAAGTCTACTTACTATGATGGCTTTTGGTACAACAATCTGTAACACATCGAGAGAAGAAATGAAAGTCTTCAACGCAATCGAAGTTATTACGCCAGCCATCTTCCTATGCTTCTTCGTATTATCAGGAGCAGACCTTAACCTAGCAAGCTTAACAAAAGTTGGTCTACTTGGTATAGCATATGTAGTTGCTAGAGTCATAGGTAAGGCTCTAGGCGCAGGCATTGGCGCAAAGATTGGCAATTTACCAAATAATGTTCAACAAAACCTAGGTTTTTGCCTAGTTCCACAAGCCGGCGTTGCCATCGGTCTTTCGCTAATTGCAAAGAGAATCATACCTGCACCACATGGAGCAGTAATCAGAGACATAATACTTTCAGCTACAGTTATCTATGAACTAGTAGGACCGCTATTAACAAAGATGGCGCTACTTAGAGCTGGAGAAATCAAAAAGGAGAACTTATAATGAACATTAAAATTAAGTATTTTGAAGAGCTAAATACAACCGAACTATATGAAATACTTAAGCTTAGACAAGCTGTCTTCGTGGTTGAGCAAAACTGTCCATATAACGATATAGACGAGTTCGATCCAGTATCAGTGCACCTTATGATGATAGAGGGTGACGAGCTTATCGGCTATGCGAGGATAAATGAGAAGGGCACTCGCTACCCAGAAGTTTCTATCGGTCGCTTCCTTGTGAAGAAGGACTTTAGAAAAGATGGCTACGGCGATAAGCTATTCTCAAGAGCAATTGACTACATCACAGACGACATGAAAGAGGATACAATCAAAATACAAGCTCAAACATATATGAAAAATTATTATGCGAAGAAAGGTTTTAAAGAGATATCCGAGCCTTATCTTGAAGATGATATAGAGCATGTGGATATGCTTTACAAAAAAGATTAATATGTATAAGAAAATATTTATCGTGCTTATGGTCTTGTGCCTAGCCTTAACAGGATGCGCAGGGACTGAAAATACTAAAGATACTGCTAAAAACGATCTAAGTATACTTTTACTGATCAATGGCACACTTGGCGACAAAAGCTTTTTCGATAGCGCTGAAGCAGGCATGGAGCTAATTAAGGAAAAATATCCAGAAATCACTACTAAGACCATAGAGATGGGCACTGACGAGACAAAGTACGCTGCAATACTTGAAGAAAACGTTTCATCGAAGGCTTATGACATCATAGTAGCAGGCACTTGGCAGCTTAAGGACAAGCTGCAAAAGATCTCCGACAAGTACCCTGAGCAAAAATTTATACTTTTTGACGACAACGCCAACGACGGCGAGAAAAAGTATGACAATATTTACTCGATTCTTTACAAGCAAAACGAAGGCGGCTTCTTAGCTGGGGCGCTTGCTAGCCTTGTAGAGAATGGCGAGGGCTATAGTTTTGCCAAAAAAACTAAAAAGATCGGCCTAATTGGCGGCATGGACAATAAGATAGTTAAGGACTTTTTACTTGGCTACGAAGATGGCGCGAAATACATCGACAAGGACGTAGAGGTCTTAACAAGCTACGTTGGCAACTTCACTGACGCGATTAAGGCAAAGGACCTTGCTAATATCTTATACAAAGAGAAGGACGTTGACATAATTTTTAACGTCGCATCCATAGCTGGCCTTGGCATCATCGACTCAGCGGCTGAGACAGAGCACTACGTCATAGGCGTTGACTCAGACCAAGCAGCTTTACTAGGCGAAGCAAAGGCGAAATACATTTTGACTTCAATACTAAAAAGAGTTGATACGTCCTTACTTAGAGCGATTGACAAGTACAAAGCGGGCGAAGAAATCTTCGGCACAACAGAATTTTTGGGCGTAAAAGAGGACGCCATCGGCATAGCTGATAATAATTTTTACAAAAAGGCAGTTAGCGAAGCAGATAGAGCCAAGATAAACGAGATTATTGACGAGATAAAAGCTGATAAAATCACTATCAGAAGCGAATTCAATGATTAAGATAAATAATTTAAGCTTTGCTTATGGCGAGAAGGTCATCTTCGATAAGTTTAGCTTAGAGATAAACGATAGACTTGCCTTTCTTATGGGGAAGAATGGCGCAGGCAAAACGACTCTTCTAAAACTCATTCATGACGACTTAAAAGATTATACCGGAGAGATAGTCTCGGACGAAGCTTATATGCTTAGTCAAAGCTTTATGCTCTTTGATGAGCTAAGCGCTATTGAAAATATCAGGGCTGCCATAAAGGTGAGCAAAAAAGAAGTAGAGAGCCTTGTAAAGACATCGCCATTTTATATAGATGGCCTTGAAAGAAAAGTTAAGGACATGAGTACTATCGAGAGGCAAACAATTGAGCTCATCGCAATGAGCCTAAGTGATAAAAAGCTGATACTGCTTGACGAGGTGAGTGCAGCCCTTGATGCGAAGACCACAGAAAAGCTTAGCCGCTACATCAAGTCATCAGATAAGAGTTTTTTAATGGTCTCACACGACGAAGATTTTATTAATAGCTTCGACGCGAAAAAAGTTTACCTCGATAAGCAAAAAAATATACTTGAGCAAAAAAATGAAAGTGATCAAAAAAGTCATAAGACAAAAATTATCGGCATCTATATAAAAGACGAGGGCAAGCTAAGTGAGCTCATCAAAGGTAACTCGCGCTTTGCCTACGTGCCAAAAGACGTGCGCAGCGCCTTGCTTATGGACGAAGAGGCGTACAAAAATATCTTCATATATGATATTTTAAAGAATAGAAAACGCGATTACACAAAAGAGACCGAGGACTTTATAGCGAAATACAAATTAAAGTTCAAGGCGCATGACATCACGAATACACTTTCCGGAGGCAACCTGCAAAAGCTAGTCTTTTTCAGAGAGCTAGAGCGTGATGAGGACATATACATTTTATACAATTACAAAAAGGGCATGGACTTCGAAGCGAAGGCCCTTGCTCAAAAAGAGATAGTTAAGAGGCGTGACGAGGGCAAAGAGATTTACATCATCTCGGACGATTACGAAGAATTAAAGGAGGATATAGTAGATGAAATCGAAATCATTTAAGAGATATTTCATTTTGCTATATCCTTTTTTGATGCTTATAACACTAGTCTTAGTCGCTTTAATCTCAAATATCAGTCTAAGCGATATACTCATGGCGGCCGCAAAACCATTCGGCTCGCCATTCTATAGACTGAGCTTCATCAAAGAATTTCTCATAGTCTGCCTTTTGTCAGTGGCGATGAATCTTTCTTTGTCAATGGGTGAGATGAACTTTTCGCTTGAAGGCATCTTTCATATGGGCGTCTTCTTATCGGCGCTAGCAGCCATTTACTTTGCAAATTTCTTTATAATTATAGCTTTAGTGCCAATAGTTTTGTATTTACTTTGGCAAGTACCAAAAAAAGTTTCAATGGGCGATGGAAACAAACTCATTATCTCCTCGTTGATCTTTAACTATGTCATTTTAGGCGCGATAAATTATCTTGTCTATACATTTTTCTCAGACGAAAATATTTCTTCAGCCGTTACAAAAGACTTTAGTTTTGCGCTTGACAAAAGGCTTGGCATTGCCATAGCCGTAGTGTGTCTCATTGCTTTTATAATATTTGCAGTGAAGACCTCGCTCATAACTAAGCTAAAGATAATTAAGGATGCGCCAAGCATATTGATCTCGACAGGAACTGAGATAAAAAAAGAAAAGAGGGCGATAGACCTTTGTCTTGCGCTTTTAACATCAGTGGCCGCATTTCTATATCTATTTTTAAACTACAATCGCTTTTCGCTTCAAGGCTTCACGGGCTATGGCTTTGACGCGATAACGGTTACGCTTTTAGCGCGTGGTGACTTTAAAAAACTTGCCTACCCAGCCATATTAATTACATACATAAGACTTTTAAGCCTTGTCATGCAGACCGAATTTTCCTTCGTATCGTCTGTGATGTACCTAATGCAAGGCGTTCTCATCTTTATATCGATATTGGAGGCGCGCGATGACAGAAATTCTTAGAGCCTTTATACGCATATTTCTTTTGTGCCTAGCCATCAACTCGATGAGGATGCTCGGCCTTTGCCTCTTACACGCAGACGGCCTTGTCAATATCTCGGCGATAACGGCGCTTGTGGTCTATAGCGAAACGCATTCCTTTACCGTGAGCGTTTTGGCAGCGACAGTCATAACGCTATTGGTAAATACATTTTTTGTTTATCTCACAAAGCGAAGAGGCGTCTCAGACATTGTTTATGGCATAGCGATGAACCTCATTCTTCGCGGTCTATCGGGCCTTATGCTTTATCTATATGCGGGCGACCTCGCTATGTCGACTTCGGTAAACGTTAATTTTGATCTGAAAGTCTTTGGCATCGACATATTTATAGTTTTGGGTCTAGTACTAAGCCTTATCTATTATATATATCTATATAAGACGAGGGCGGGACTTGAGCTAAGAGCCGTGGGTCTTGATGAAGAAATAGCTTGCTTTAGAAAATTAAATATAGCTAGGGCGCGCCGTGATGCAATTATATTTGCATCGATATTTGCAGCGCTCGTTGGAAGCTTCTTATCGCTATCGTATTTTTCATACTTCACGGAAAACATCTCGCAAAATGTGGGCTATGTATGCTTGGCGCTTGAAGGCTTCTCTGCCATACACCCAGCTTTAACGCCAATCGCAAGCCTTGTATACGCGGTCTTTACTTATCTTGCGGGCTCATTTCAAAGCGTGGCGGCCATTAACTATAAGCTCTTGGACTTAATTCCCTACCTTGTAATTCTCATTTTACTATACTTTTTGAAGGACGATAAAAAATTGCGTGGCAAGGGCTTTTATGATATAATTAAAAAAGAGGTGAAGAAATGAAAAAGCTAATTAGAAATTTATTTATACTATCGATACTGCTTCTAGGCCTTATGAATGCAGGCACTAAGGCAGCATCACTTAACTTAATCATAGACGGAAACAACGTGACAAAGAGCGCGAGCCCAATTGTCAAGAACAGAAGGACCTTGGTTCCACTTCGTTTCATCGGGGAAGCATTAGGCAAGGAAGTTCTTTGGAACAACGACGAAAAGAGCGTTACAGTTAGTGACGAGGGCACTAGCTTCAAGCTATATATCGACTCAAAGATTATTGACAATAGTGACGGAACGCTTAAGTTTACTGACGTTGCTCCTTGCATAGTTAATCGCAAAACATATCTACCGCTTAGAGCCATAGCTGAGCTTATGAATATAGGGGTCGGCTACGATAAAGCAAGTTCAACGGTTACTATTGATTCATCTACTTATAATCCGGTCGAAGAGAGCGCTACAATCGTTGGCCTTATGCCAAATCAAACAATAAATACTAAGATGAATTTTACTTTTGTCACAAATAAAAATTTTGCAAAGGCAAAGCTATTGTTATTAAACGACAAAAACGAAGGCTATATACAAGACGTGAAGACAAGTACAGCTGAAGCGCTTGAGTTTTTACCGAGCCTTAAAGACGAAGGTAATAAAAAGTTAGTGCTTGCATTATATGATGCGAATGGCAATCTAATTGACGCGACAGGCGCCAAAATCAATTTAAACGTACTTCCAAGAGTAACTTACTCAGGCGTTGAGAATGGCGGCTTTGTGCAAGACGAGCTAAAGATTACGCCAGACATAAACTTCATCTCATCAAAGATGAAGGCGATTATAACTAATTTAACTACAGGCAAGACTGAAACAAAGGACAATCTCGATCCAGAAGGAGAATTCTTATTCAAGCCAAGCTATTTAGATGCGGGCAGCTACTCCATAATGCTATCTGCTTTTGACGAGCTAGGCAGAGAGCACTTTGGCGAGACAAAGAGCTTCACCATGAGCATAAATCCATATCTAAATATAACAGGCGTGCCAAAAGACGGAGTTATCTCAGGTCAAGTAACGCTTAACGCGCAAAGAAACTTCGATGTAATGAGGACTGATTACGTTTTAAGGGACCCAGTCACAGGCGTTGAAACAGTTATCGAGTCAAAATCCTACGGCGCATGCAAGTTCTTCCCGAACATTAACGACGCAGGTCAAAAGGAAGTCTTCGTCAGATGCATTGATGCGAGCGGAAAGACTATGGAGAGCGAACACAAACTTGTTTTGATCAAGGGCGACTCGAAGCTTATACTTGAAGGCGTTGCTCCTGGCGGAATCGTTCATAAATATGTTGATTTGAACGCCGTATCAAATGTTGGCGTCAACAGCGTAAATTATTACATTAAAAATCTTAGAACAGGCAAGACTAAAACCATAGCTGAGAACGTTCCTTATGGCCAAAAATATAGATACAACGTCACTAAAGACGATGAAGGCGAAAACGAAATTAGCGTTACAGGCAATCAAATCGACGCCTTTATCAAGGGCGAGAGCATCAAGTTTAGGATATACACTGGAAAGATATATACAAAGCAGCCGCTAATGGCAAAGGACAAATTCCTTGACTATACAAAGAAAGTGGCTAGACGCGAATTTTTGAGAACGGATCTAAGCGGTGCCATCACTACAGCGCAAGCGATACTTGAATCAGGCTGGGGTCAATCAGTGCCAGTCGATAAGTACACAGGAAAATTCTCAAACAATCTATTTGGTATAAAGGGCAGCGCTTCTAATGGCACCGTAACCATAACTACAACAGAAGTATATAATAACGTTAGATACACAGTCGATGATAAGTTCAGAGCATATAAATCGGCAGACGAATCATTTAGAGATCATACTGAATTATTCTTCGCAAAGAAATGGTATACGCCATTTAGAAAAGTTATGTTCAATGACCAAAGAGGTGTCTACGCAATCAAGAGATGCGGTTATGCGACAGACCCAAGCTATCCAGCGAAATTAAAGCAAATCATAGACAAATACAATCTAAAAGAGCTAGACAAAGTTAATTTATAATATAATTGCAATAGGAGATAAAGCCCTCTTTACTAATATAAGTAGAGAGGGTTTCTTTATGCTCAAAAGTATTCGAGCATCATTGTAATCAAAGTTTGTTTATTTATTGGAAGAATTTGATGAAAAAACTTTATTTATCATACTAGTTGTGGTATAATAGATAGTAGAGTAGTGAAAATCATACTACATAATAGATATTTTTGATAAGGGAGAGGGACTTATGAAGAAAACATTTAAAATGAAAAAAATCTTAACACTGGTGCTCGCGGCGATGATGCTCGTGACATCACTACCTGTAAGC
>NZ_CAKPYL010000003.1 GCF_934202865.1 uncultured Fenollaria sp.
TAGAATCAGAGCCTCAACCTCATTATCAACAATTATATATTCAAACTCGGCAATGTTTTTTACCATCGCCTTAACTGTTTCAGAGTGATTAGATGAGCTCCTAAAGTAGCTTCTCACTCTATTAGATAAATTTTTCGCCTTGCCTACGTAAATAATCTCGCCCTTGTCATTTTTCATTATATATATGCCAGGGTTTTTAGGCAGCTTCTTTATCTCTTCTTCAAAGTTAAACATTAAATTTCACTTGTCGCCTTTTTTAGCCAAGCTTTTTCGTCTTCATTTAATAATGGACTCACTTTTTCATAAACAGCTTTATGGTAATCGTTTAGCCATGATATTTCTTCAGCTGTAAGCATCGATTTATCTATAGCGTCCTTATCGATAGGAGCGTATGTTAGTGGCTCAAGTCTAAAGAAGTCACCGTATTTACTTGTGCCTGCATCTTCAACATAAACAAGGTTTTCAGTTCTAACACCATATTTACCGTCTTCATAAACGCCTGGTTCAACGCTGAAAATCATGTTCTTAACTAGGTCTACATCGTTATATCTTGATGAAATATTGTGTGGTCCTTCATGAACATTTAGTAAATAGCCAACGCCGTGACCAGTGCCGTGAAGGTAATCCATTTGATGCTTGTAAAGGTCTAGTCTTGCTAGTAAATCTAGTGAAGATCCCTTAGTGCCCTTCTTAAATACAACGCTCATAAGTCTGATGAAGCCCTTTAAAACAAGAGTAAAGCCAGTTCTTTCTTCATCTGTCAACTCGCCCATCGCCATAGTTCTAGTGATGTCTGTTGTGCCGAACTTATATTGTCCGCCGCTATCTACAAGTAAAAGTCCCTTTGCTTCAAGCTTTTTATTAGTCGCTTCGCTTGACATATAGTGAACGATTGCGCCATTATCAGCATAACCGCAGATAGTATCGAAGCTTTCTTCTAAGAAATCTTCTGACATAGCTCTAAAGTCATGAAGTTTGTCTTGAACTGTAAGCTCATCAAGCTCAGTCTTGTCAGACTCCTTAAGCCACTTCATGAATCTCGCAATAGCCGCGCCATCAGTGATGTGCGCCTTCTTTATATTTTTGATTTCAGTATCATTTTTAACTGCTTTAAATTTTGTAGTGATGTTTATGTCGTCTATAACATAGTTATCGTCTTCGATTAGCTTAAACATATATCTATTGATTTTATTTTCATCTAGGTAAATGGTCTTGTCTTTGATCTTTCTTAAGTCATCTTCAAAGGCTTCATATGCCTTAACTTCAACGCCTTGTGCATTAAGTGCCTTGATTATGGCATCATCAAGCTTGTCAAGATCTGTATAGATGGCCGCCTTATCAAAATCGATGTAAGCGTAAGAAATTAATACTGGTGAGTCTTGTATATCGTTTGCTCTGATATTGTATAGCCAGCAGATATCATCAAGTGAAGCGATTATGCTAAGGTCAGCGCCTTCTTCTTTAAGTGCTTCTCTAAATCTTTTTAGCTTATCTTTAGTGCTTTCACCTGCTTCTTCGTCTGATAGTATAAATGCTTTGTCCTTTTTAAGAGCTGGCCTATCAGTCCAAATCTCTGAAATAAGGTCGACATCGTCAACGAACTTCACGTCCCTGCCATCAACAAGGTCCTCTATCCTTTCAAACATCGCTTCAGAGAAAGTCTTGCCATTAAAACCAATCACTTCGCCCTTAGCCACGTTATCTCTTAAGTATTCCATAAATGTCGGAACGCCTGGCTTGCCCCATTTATATAGCTCATATGAAGTTCCCTTTAATTGATTTTCTGCTTGAACGTGATATCTTCCGTCTGCCCATAGCATTGCCTTATCCATAGTGATGATGACATTGCCTTGTGAGCCAGTAAAGCCTGATATGAAGACTCTGTCCTTATAATGATCAGAAAGGTACTCGTTCATGTGCGGGTCCGCTGTGGCAACTATATACATAGTGATGCCATTCTTTTTCATTAATTCTCTTAAACTTTTAACTCTATCGTCAATTGACATTATAAAACCTCCCTTATATATGTATTATACCACATACGATGATTTTTTAATATATGGACTTGAAAATATATTATTTGTACAAATTGCCTTAAATGTGCAAAACATTTATCTTGTCTTTAATAAATTTATATGTTATAATTAATCGTATGAGAGAGGTAAAAAATGACAAGAATTATAATTGATAGTGCGAGTGATTTCACGCAAGAAGAAATAAAAGAATTTGATCTCGAAGCATTGTATGTCAGTGTTATTGACACAAATGATGTGGAGACCCTCCTACGTGACGGACTTGATATAAAGCGCTCTGATATATATAAAGCTATGAGAAAGGGTAAGATTTTTAAGACTAGTCAGATCAATCTTAACCAATACCTAGAAGGTTTTGAAAAAGTATGTAAAGAAGGCGAAGACTTTATCTACATCTGCCTTTCATATGGACTTACAACGGCTTGGGATACATCGCGTATGGCGATTAAGATGCTTGAAGAAAAGTATCCTGAAAGACGCATGGTCTCAATCAACTCAAAGTCTATGACTATAGGTGAGCAAATCATAGTTAGAGATATTATTGAAAAGAAAAATGAAGGCTACTCACTTGATGAGCTTGAAAAGAGAGCGAACGAGATTAGTGGCAAGGTAGTTCATCTCTTCACTGTTGATGACTTAAACTACTTATTCATGGGCGGAAGAATTTCTAAGACCGTGAAGAATGTTGGTCAAGTCTTAAACATCAAGCCGCTGCTTGGTGATGACGACGATGGTGCATTGGCTCTTAAGGACAAGGTGCGCGGCGAAGCAAAGATATATAAGAAGCTAGCTAATACTTTCATAGAAGACGCAAAGAAGAATCCAGATTTATTGAAGCACGTAATTATTGGTCACACTGACAACATTGAAGGCGCTCAAAAGCTTTTTGAAATGATATCAGCTGAAGTAGATACGAAGGATGTCATCATTAGAGAGATAGGCCCAGCAATAGGTGCTCACTTGGGACCTGGTGCTGTTGCCATCGCTTACTTAAACGAAAAAAGATAGATTGATAGAAGTCATTGAAAAACTCCTGATCGTTTGATCAGGAGTTTTCTTGTATTAGCTAAAATTTTGTATCGACGTAATCGCTTGTTAAGTCTATATTTAACTTTCTAAATAGTTCTATGTCAGTTAGATTAAGCATAGCTGTCGAGTGCGCTCTTAAGTTTCTTATCCTAGATAGATTGTCTATACATAGCTTGGCGCTCGGATTAAACATCTTTGATGTCGCTAAGCAGATTAAAACCTCTTCGACATTTAGTAAAGGGCTGTCTTTCTTTTCGATTATGCCTTTGACTTCCTTGATTGGTTCAAGTATTGCCTTGTCTATCAAGTGCAAATCGTCTGGTATATTCGATATATACTTAAGTAGATTAAGTACAGCAGCTGCAGCTGAGTCCATAAGCTCGCCATCTCTACCAGTTATGATAGTGTCTTCATATTCGATAGCTGTAACATTTGAGTTAGTGATACCCATTTTAATAAGTTCAGCCTTTTTATTTCTTGCAGCAACTAAAGATTTTCTGTCCTCTACAGTAAGGTTAAGCTCCTCCATAAGCGTTTTGATTCTTTGAGCTTCGTCCTTCTTTTGATTAGTCATCTTGTAAGTAAGTAGCGCCTTTAAGTATCTTCTAATAATTTCTTGTCTCGATGCTTCTTTAACTACTTCTTCGTCAATAATACCCGACTTGATTCTGTTGACACCCATATCAGTTGGTGATTTGTAAAACTCTTCACCCATAATCCTATCAAGTATCTTCTTTAATATAGGAAAGGCTTGTACGTCTCTATTGTAATTTACCGAGATCTCGCCATAAGCTTGTAAATGGTATGGGTCGATTTGATTGACGTCGCTAAGGTCAGCAGTCGCCGCCTCATAAGCAAGATTTAGCTCGTGCTTTAATGGCATATTCCAAACAGGGAAAGTCTCGAACTTTGCGTAGCCAGCCTTGACGCCACGCTTGTACTCGTGATATAGCTGCGAAAGACATGTAGTCATCTTGCCGCTGCCAGGTCCAGGACCAGTTACCACGATGATTGGCATAGTCGTCTCAATATATGGATGCTTGCCAAAACCATCTTCAGAAAGTATCTTGTCAACGTCATTTGGGAAGCCCTCAGTCTTGTCATGAAGATAAACCCTCATGCCTCTTGCTTCCATGTATTCTTTAAACTTGTCAACATTTTCGTCCTTTTTGTAGCGATTGATAACAACGCTGTTGATTTTAATGCCCTTTGCCTTAAGTCTCTCGATAAGCCTGATGGCCTCTCTCTCATAAGTAAGTCCAGTGTTGTTGTTAAGCTTGTTTGATATGATGTCTTGAGCGTGTATAGTTATGATGACCTCCATCCTGTCCTTTAACTTCTCAAGTAAAACAGTCTTGACGTCTTCATCGTAGCCAGGCAAAACCCTTTGCGCGTGCTTGTCGCCGATAAGCTTGCCGCCAAACTCCATATAAAGCTTCTCAAACTTTTCAACCCTCTTAAGGATATAGTCGCTTTGTTCTTTTATATATAATTCATTCGAAAAACCTAGTTTCATCTTTTCACCTCGTTTTGATTATAACATATGAGTAAAATTATTACAATTATTTTTTTGCTAATGGCTTAAGATTTTGAGAATGGATTTGCCACTGTTAAGGAAATGGATTTGCCATTCTTAATAGAAATGCTTTTTGTGAAATAATTTTTTAAGTAAATGGATTAATGGAAATAGTTTTGCGTAAATGAATTTAAGAAAAATGCTTTTAACGCAAAAAAATCTTAGGACAAAACGTCCTAAGATTTTTTCAATAGTTTATTAAATTGAATTATCTGTAAATATATATTTTACTAATACGTCCACCACTGCTTAAAGTTATATCAGCTTTTAATCCTTCTACAAATCTGCTGTCTGCGTCTCTCAATTCATAGAAATCCTTATAATATCCAGATACATCAGTGTTACTATCAATATAATATTCGTTTCCATAGCTATCAGTCAAATCTATTGAATTTCTGCTACTAAATGACCAAAAGCTTTTAATAGTTATTGTTTTGTCATATCCGTATTTGCCATTATATCCGCTCGGTGTTGTAGTTGTTGGGTTTGATTGTAATTTTGAATCTTTTATATCAAACCAATATGGTTTACCAATAACTAATCCACTAACGCTTGCGTTATTAATATCAACCGTTATTCTAGATGAAGAACCATCTGGTAAAATTGTAACTGTATAATTACCCTTATCCACTAATGTTCCATGAACCCAATTACCGTAATAATATCCATTATTATAAGTAGAATCAATAACCATAAGCTTCTTGATAGTATCTTTATCCTTTTCAAGAATAACTACTCTTGATCCAGCTCCTATTTCGCTTACATATATTGTTCTTCTTGAATCAATAGTATCTGCTTTTAGATCATAATCGTAATTATAAGTTTCTCTGTTATTTCTAGTATCACTTGATCCTACAGGATATAAAACTAATTCATTGTTTCTGCTGTTTCTTCCTCTGTTATTGTTTGAGGAAACGATGTATTCATTGTCAAAGCCATCGCGTACGTCAATGTAAGAAACTTCATTGTTATATCTAGCGTCTGTTTCGATTTCAACATATACTGAACCAAGTCTTTCTAGTTCGCTGTATGACAACTTACGATCTCTAGAATATTTTCCAGAATTGTATCTGCTGTCATAAATTTCATAATCAGTATCTCTACTTGGTATTCTATAAGTGTTTTCTCTACCATTTAATGAAACTATAGTGATGTCTCTAGAAGTTAATTTCTTTATATATCCCTTGTAATCATCTGATGATGAAGTTACTTCAAGTGTTTTAACAATATTGTTGCGGATAGTTGCCTTAACTTGAGCGCCATTCTTAATATCTACTAAATCTCTAGTTCTGTTGTTCATAGTGATTGATGAACTTGAATCTACTTTAAATACTCTTGAAACTTTGTTCTTATTATTATCTGTATAAGAAATCTTTATTTCTTTATTTGAGTTGTCAACGTTTGTTACTTCACCTTCAAGGCTGAATTCTACTCCCTTAGCGTTGATTGACTTAGCTTGCATTACGCCTAAAGCTGAGTTAGCTGTAACTGTTACGTTTTGTCCAACTAATAAGCTTGAGATATTGCCAATGCTTCCATCAACTGTGATAACTGTTGATGCATCTACTGAGAATACCTTACCATTAGCAGTATTGTCGTTTACTAGCATTATAGCTGTGATGCCTGTAACAGATATTTCCTTAATTGTACCTGTAACTACTGTTGGTGTTGGATTTACTGGATTTACAGGGTTAACAGGATTTACTGGGTTTACTGGGTTTGTATTTTTTGCTTGATATTGAAGTGCTGCGTAAACCATCCTAGCAACTTGTTCTCTCTTAACTGCTTGTCTTGGATAGAAATATCCTTTTCCAGCGCCTTGTGGAGAAATAACTCCTGCATCTATAAGGCCAGCTACATGAGCTCTTAAGTGTTCAGGAATGTCTTTAACGTCCTTAAATGGAAGCGCAATAACTGGATCAGTTGACTTAACTCCCATAGCCTTTGCAAAGTATTCTGCTAGATTAACTCTGCTTACTGCTTTGTCTGTTGTGAACATCTTGTTCTTCTTAGCTGCTTGAAGTGTCTTCATATCAACTACGCCCTTTGCTAAGCACTTAACAACATTGTCTTGTGCCCACTTAGGAACGCCTAGTGCAACAACTTTGCTTTGCCAAACTTGTCTTGCAGCTACTAAGGCTTGATCATCGTATTGTGTAAGTATAGCTGCAAACCTCATTGCTTCTAAGAATGTGATATTCTTTCTTGGTTTAAATGTTCCATTAGGATAACCTGATATATATCCTTGATTACTCATCTCGTTGATGTAAGTGTATGCCCAATGTGATGTAGGCACGTCTTTAAAAGTTTTTGCACTTGCTGTAGTCATAGGTATAAATGTAATACATAGCATAATAGCAAGCACTAAACTAAATACTCTTTTTAAGTTATTTTTCATGTTTTTGCTCCTTTCATAACTAATCATAAGTAATTACTACTTCTTATGTACTCATTATAACATATAAAATATGAATAAATTATTACAATCTAGTTAAAAATCTGCCTTTATTGAGTAATTATCAATAAAAAAACGTGTTTTGTAACACGAACTGACAGTATTAAGCCTTATATATGTAGTATAATATAAGTGGAGTGGTATGCATGAAGAAAAAAATTATGCTCTGCCTCTTTTTTGCCTTAGTTATATTTGCTAGTACAAATCTATGCGCAACTAGTGTAGCAACTAAGTACAAGAAGAGTGCCGAAGAGCTTAAGTCATACAATATAATACAAGGTGACTCATCAGGCGACTTGATGCTTGATAAGAATCTTAAGAGAGAGGACCTCATAGTTATACTATCGAGGCTTATGAATGATGAAGAAAGAGCGAAAAAGTATAGCTCCGAAACAAAGTTCACTGATCTTAAGAGTGCAAGCAAAGTCTACTTGCCTTACATCAACTGGGCTGTTTCGAACGGCTATATACATGGTGTAACGAAAGACAAGTTTGGCTACGGTGACTATGTAACTGTTAGGCAGTATCAAGCGATACTCTTAAGGATACTTGATTATTCATCTGAGGCAAAAAAGTGGGACATGGTCTCTGACTACGCAGTTACTTATGGCCTTATGGATGGTCTTGATCTAAAGCCTGATGACTTTCTTAATCGTGGTGAGATGGCTTTGATGATGACTAACGCACTTAAGACTCCAAAGAAGGGCTCGACGCTCAGTCTATTAAAAGTATTAAACTTAAAGAAATAATAATAGATAATTAAAACGATTCACATGGTCAAGCATATAGCTTGGCCTTTTTTGATGCAAAAAAAGAACAAGTGCTCGTATAAGTACTTGTTCTAAAACGATATATTAATTAATCTTTATAAGCGTAGTAATACATAGTGATAAGCATCATGCCGCCTGCGATATTGCCAAGTGTAACTGGAAGTAAATTGTGAAACATTGCTGCCAGATCAAATGTGCCGCTAATCATTATAGCTATCGGCAAGTAAAACATATTGGCAACGCAGTGCTCGAAGCCTGCAATAACAAAGATTGCTACTGGAAATGCTGATGCAAATACTTTTGCTGTTATCTCTTTACTTGCTGATGCAAGCCAAACTGACAAGCACACAAGCAAGTTACATCCAATGCCCTTTACAAAGAGCTCGAAAAAGCCTTGTGAAGTCTTCGCGTTAAAGATGTTTACGAAAAGCTCCTTAGTGCCATTGGATAAGATATTTGAATAATAAACTACACAGGCAAATAGCAGTGCGCCTATAAAATTATATAAATAAACTTTTGCCCAATTAATTATTAGTGAACCTGGCTTAATTTTTTTATCAAGTCTCGCTCCAAACATAAGTATATTGCCTGTGAAGAGCTCTGCTCCGCCAACTACTACGGCCACTATGCCGATGGTGAATGTTAGGCCAACTAGTACTCTCGTTATTTGCGGATTGAAGCCTTTGCCAAGACTATTGACAATAGTTGATGCTGCTCCGCCCATCGCTATATACATGCCCGCTAGAACGCCTAAGAAGAACTGTGTTCTAGTCTTAAGCTTAGTCTTGTTGACCCCATTTGCCAAGGTCATAGACAGTATCTCTTTTGGGCTGAAATTTTCTTTTTCCATAATAAAACCCCCTAGCTTATATTATACAAGCTAAGAGGTTTCTAGTCAAGATTATAAATTTTCTTTTAAGAAGTCTTCAATCTTTTTCACTGCGTCGTCTTCGTCTTCGCCTTCGATGATGAACTTAATTGCCTCGCCTTGCTTTGCTTGTAGGCCCATAAGTCCTAAAATCGATTTAGCGTTAACGCATTTGTCTCCCTTGGCAACTTTTACATCGCTCTTGATGGCTGCAAGTAGTTTAACAAGTAGACCAGCTGGTCTTGCGTGTATGCCTATAGGGTCTGTGATTGTGTATTCAAACTCTTTCATGATAACCTCCTATGAATTTATTATTCTGTCTTTTAGTTCAAGTATCTGTCCTGGATTGACAGACAGCTTGTCAAATTTATTCTTTACGTAAAACTCAGTTAAGTCTGGGTCGCTTCCAAGCTCACCGCAGACACTGATCTTCACGCCATTTTTCTTTGCATTTTCACAAGTCAGCTCCATAAGTCTAAGTATCGCCTTGTGATGAATGTCTCTGTGCCTTGCTATCTTTTCATTTTGTCTATCAACAGCAAGTGTGTATTGAGTCAAATCGTTCGTACCTATACTAAAGAAGCTTACTTCCTTCGCTAGATCATCGCTGATAATGGCCGCCGCCGGTGTCTCAATCATGATGCCTATCTCGATATCTTCGTTAAATGGAATATCTTTTTCTCTAAGCTCAGCAAATATTTCTCTGATAAGCTCTTTTGCCTTTTTCACTTCCCAAAGATCATTTATCATAGGAAGCATAATTTTGATATTGCCGTAGTGAGACGCTCTAATTATAGCTCTGAGCTGAGCCTTAAATAATTCTTCGTCATCAAGACATATCCTTATCGCTCTATAACCAAGGGCCGGATTTTCTTCTTCAGGTAGATTTAGGTAATCAACTTTTTTATCCGCACCTATATCAAAGGTCCTTACTATGACTTCTTTGCCTTCCATCGCCTCAGCCACATATTTATACTCTTTAAATTGCTCTTCTTCAGTCGGAAGCGAGTCTCTGCCAAGATATAAAAATTCAGTTCTAAATAGGCCTATGCCCTCTGCGCCATTCTTTAAAGCAAGCGGTAAGTCCTTTGAATTACCGATATTTGCGTAAACACTTATATGCGTTCCGTCCTTGCTAATAGCTTTGGCTGTCTTTAATTTTTCTAGCTCTAATTTTCTTTTTTCTTCTTTTTCTATTCTTTCCTTAACATCTTTTAGTAATTTTTCATCTGGATTAATGATTAATTCGCCTTCATACGCATCGAGGATGGCCGTCTTGCCATCGATGGACTTATCAAAGGCGTTATCAAGGTTCACAAGCGACGCTATGTTCATAGACTTGGCAAGTATCGCTGTATGTGATTGCGTCGAGCCTTTCACTGTGACTATGGCAAGTAGTTTTTCCTTGTCAATGTTAAGCGTTTGACTTGGCAAAAGATCTTCTGCATATAAAATTACTTTTTCATCAAAATCTTCATCGAAAGCATTTTTAATACCTAAGATGTTTTTGATAAGTCTTTGAGAAATGTCTTTGATGTCCTTTGCTCTTTGACTGAAGTATTCATCGTCCATGCTATTAAAAATCATGTAGAATTTTTCTTCAGCAAGGCTTACGGCGTAGGCGGCATTATCTTTTTCTTCATTAATATTACGTCTTATCTCGTCTTGGTACTCGATATCATCAAGCATCATCTTGTGTACTTCGAAGATTTGTGCCTCTTCTTCACCCGCATCGACTTTTGCTTTTTCAAATAATTTATCAAGCTCATCAATTGATTTTTTTACTGCCGCATCTAATTTTGCTACTTCACTAGCTGTATCAGTAATTTTTTCTTTGCTAATATTAATTTTTTCATCAGCAAAAACTTTTATCTTACCTAAGACAAGACCTTTATTTGCTATAGTTCCTTTAATTGTTTTCATTAAGTTCACCTATTTTTTTGCCTCTAATATATACATCGATTATGTTTAAATCTTTATCAACTACGACAAAGTTAGCGTATTTACCTACTCTTATGCTGCCATATTTATCATAGATGCCAGCTTCTTTAGCTGAGTTAACGGCCGCGGATCTAACAAGTGATTCGAACGGAATGCCGATTGAGTAAGCATATCTGATGCAGTCAAATAAGTTACTTGCGCTGCCAGCTATAGTTCCTGACTCAAGTGTAGCCTTCTTGCCCTTGACGTAAACGTCTTGACCGCCTAGACTGTACTTACCGTCTGATAGGCCTGTCGCCATCATCGAGTCGGATACCAAGATAACTCTGTCGTCGCCAAACATTGCATATATCATCCTTATTACTGATGGATGTATATGAACGCCATCTGTTATGAGCTCAACCATGACCTCAGGGCTGTCAAAGGCTGCTCCACACACACCAGGGCTTCTGTGTTTGATGTCATTAAGTGCATTAAATAAATGTGTTACTGATTTTGCTCCTAAATCAAAGGCTTCAAGTGCCGTATCATAATCACAGTCAGTGTGACCTATGGATATAACAACCTCATCAGCTCTTTCTTTGATAAAGTCCTTCGCTCCATCAACTTCAGGCGCTATAGTCACCTTCTTAATTCTATTGTTAGAAAGCTTTTGATACTTGTCAAAATTTTCAAGGCTCGGCATAGCTAAGTACTTAGGGTTTTGTGCACCAATCTTGTCCTTGGATATATATGGTCCTTCCATGTGCACGCCAATAAACTCAGCACCCTTAGTTCCATCGTAGTCACCGATTGCTTTGAATATCCTTTCAAGCTCATCATCTGCTAAAGTCATAGTCGCTGGTATGACTTGTGTCACTCCATTTTGTGCTTCATACTCGCATATTGCTTCTATAGACTCCTTAGTCCCATCGCAAAGGTCCTTACCCACTGCTCCATGGAAATGTATATCGGTAAGTCCTGGAATGATGTAAGCATCTGAATAATCTTTAACGACATCGTCATTACTATATACAGTGAAGATTTCTCCACTCACAGCAATGTCTCTTCTAATAAATTTACCGTCGCAGTAAACATTAGCTCCTTGTATAATCATAGTAACACCCCCTGATATTTTCTACTTAATTTAGTATGCTTATATTCATTTTACAATAAATATGCAAATTTTGCAAACAAATTTTTGATTACTAGAGCTTTAATTAGATAAATGTGGTATAATATATATAATAATAGTAATTATTATTAAATTTTTATTAAGGAGGTCATTATTATGATGAAAAAACTTCAAAACCTAGGTAAGGCTTTGATGCAACCAGTAGCTATACTTCCAGTTGCAGCTCTACTAATGGGTATTGGTTATTGGATTGACCCAAGTGGTTGGGGTGCTAACAACATCGTTGCAGCATTCTTAATCAAAACTGGTGGTGCTATCCTTGATAACTTAGGAATTATATTCGCAGTAGGTGTTGCTTATGGCCTATCCAAGGACAGGAATGGTGCAGCAGGTCTATCAGGCCTAGTAGCATTCTTAATCGCAACTACACTTCTATCATCAGCAACTGTTGCTATATTTAAAGGAGTAGATGTAGCTGACCTAGCTCTAACTGACGGCTGGCAAAGTATGAACAACAAAAACGTATTCGTTGGTATCATCTCAGGTCTTGTAGCAGCTTATGCTTACAACAAGTTCTATCAAGTACAATTGCCAGATGCATTTGCATTCTTCAGTGGTAGAAGACTTACTCCTATCATGACATCACTTTTCATGATTATAGTATCAGCAATTCTTTACTATGTATGGCCAATACTATATAGCGCTCTAGTAGCCTTTGGTAAAGGCATTGAAAGTTTAGGTGCTATAGGTGCAGGTATTTATGCGTTCTTCAATAGACTACTAATACCTACAGGACTTCACCACGCACTAAACTCAGTATTCTGGTTTGATATTGCTAATATCAATGATATCCCTAACTTCTTAGGCGGAGCAAAATCTCTTGCAGAAGGAACAGCTGTTATCGGTAAAACAGGTATGTACCAAGCAGGTTTCTTCCCTGTAATGATGTTTGGTCTTCCAGGTGCAGCTCTTGCTATGTATCAAGAAGCAAAACCTGAAAAGAAAAATGTTGCTAAGTCACTACTAGTTGCTGCAGCATTTTCATCATTCTTCACAGGCGTTACAGAACCACTTGAATTCGCATTCATGTTCTTAGCTCCAGCTCTATATGTAGTTCATGCATTATTAACAGGTATATCAGTTGCCATCGCAGCAGCTTTCCAATGGACAGCAGGCTTTGGTTTCTCAGCAGGTTTTGTTGACTACTTCTTATCACTAAGAAACCCAGTAGCTAACAAGCCATTAATGTTAATCCCACTTGGATTAATATTCTTCGTTATTTATTATGTAGTATTCAAATTCTGCATCAGAAAGTTCGATCTAAAGACTCCTGGTAGAGAAGATGACGACGTTGAAGTAAAGGCAGAAACTATTTCTAAGCATGATAACTTTGACGAAGTGGCTGCCATCATCATCGAAGGTCTTGGCGGAAGAGAAAATATCGAAGACATCGACTATTGCTCAACTAGACTAAGAACTAGCCTTGTTGATGGAGCAAAAGTTAACGAAGCAAAGATTAAAGAAGCAAAAATTTTAGGTCTTATCAAACCTGATAAGGATTCAATCCAAATCATTATTGGACCACAAGTTCAATTCGTTTATGATAAGATCCACGAAAATATTGGTAAATAATTAATAATTACTATATGGACTCCGATTAATTTCGGAGTCTTTTTTTATGATATAAATTGTTCAAGTGCATAAAAAAAGACGGGCACCTCTGCTCGTCTTCTTACGTTTATAATTTTATTTATTTTTCTAAGTAAGCTCTTAATAATTTTTCAGTACTCTCAATCGCCTTTATATTTGTTCTTTCAATATGATGTGAAGCGTCTGTGCCGCAGCCGATGCAAGCGAAGTTTAGATTAAGTCCAGCGACTGCTCCTAGTGAGCCGTCTGAGCCATATCTTTGATGAACATCGATGACGTAATCAATATCGTTTTTGATAGCAAGCTCTTCAAGCCTATATCTAAAGTCGATTGGATAAGGTGTTCTTGAGTCTTTTGCAACTATTGTTACCTTGTCTTCGGCTGAATTATTTTCATAGCTAACTATACCTATGTCAAGAGCAAGTACTTCGTATGCATGCTCTGGCACATAGCTTATGCCGTGACCGAGCTCTTCAAAGTTTGTGAAGTAAAACATTGTGTCACATGCGAGCCCGATATTCTTCTTAAGAACTTCTTCCATCACATAAATCATGATTGCTGCGTGGATCTTGTTATCGATGAAGCGCGATACTAAATAATTTTCTGTAAGTCTTGTGCGCGGCTCAAAGGCAACGAAGTCACCAACTTTAACGCCACTTGCTAAAGTTTCTTCCTTAGAAGAGCTTTCTATATCAAGTCTTATTTCAGTCGAGTGCCTTTCTCTTGGAAGCGTCTTCTCTCTTTCGTCCTCCATAGTATGGACGCTTGCCTTGTTAGGCAAAACTGTTCCAGTCACTACGCCCTTCTTGGTATATACTCTTACTAGCTCTCCTTCAAGCGATGCGTACATAAAGCCGCCTATGTTTTCAAATTCACATCTGCCATTGTCCTTGACTCTTGAAACGATTCCGCCAAGTGTATCGACGTGAGCAGTTACTATCCTTAGCTTAGATGAATCTTTTCCCTTCAATATAGCATAAAGAGCGTTCTTATTAGTCTTTTCAAAGCTAAGCTCACCTTTGAAATGCTCCTCTATATAAGTATTCACCATCTGACACATGCCCGATGGTGAATCTATTTTGAGTAAATTTTCTGCTATATCGAGGATTCTTTTATTCGACTCCTTCATAGTCTTCTACTTCATAGCCAAGGTCTTCGATAGCTTTTTTAGCTTTTTCTAGATCGAATTCTTCCTTGCTTTCGATGTCAACGTGGCCAGATGCGAAATCAGCTGTTACAACGTCAATTTCATCAAACTTTTCTAATGCCTTTTCAATAGCTTCGCTACATCCTTCACATTTCATTCCGTGTACTTTTAAAATTCTTTTCATTACTTAATCGACTCCTTATAAATTGAATTTATGGATTCCTCCATATGTTTATTGAATTCTTCATCTGTCATGCTAGCCTTTGCTCCTTCAGTAAGTGCCCTTGAGAATGATGCAACGACTTTATGGTTTCTACCAAGCCTTTCGTTAGCTTCTTCTCTAGTGTAGCCGCCTGAAAGCGCAACTATCCTTAAGACATTTTCATAATCGTATAATGGTAGATATAGATTGTCTTCCTCAGGTAGTGTTAGCTTTAACATGATGAAGTCATCTTTAGCTAATTTTTCTATATTTTCTTTTAATTCTTTGAATAATACTTTTTCTATCTCAGCCTTATCTTTAGCGTTTATATCAACTTCTGGTTCTATGATAGGCACAAAGCCTTTTTCAATAATTCTCTTTGCGTAATCAAATTGCTGTTTAACTACTTTTTTGATACCTTCTTCATTTAGCTCTTTGATAACGGATCTCATCTTAGTACCAAAGATGCCTCTTTCCTTTGCTCTTTCAAGAAGCGAGTCAAGCTTAGTCATCTCTTTCATAACTTGAACGCCATCTTCAAGATCTGCAAGGCCTTGGTCAACCTTAACAAATGGTAGTATTTCTAGCTTATTCCATAGGTAATCAGCTGTCTTCATGCCATCAATCTCTCTATCGATAGTTTGTTCGAAAAGTATCGCTCCAAGTATATGCTCCTTATTAAAGCTTGGCGCCTTGATGATTCTTGTCCTCATTTCGTGAACAAGCTTAAACATCTCATCGTCTGATGAATACTTGTCCTCATCAATGCCATATAGCCTCAAAGCCTTTGGCGTTGATCCACCGCTTTGGTCTAAGGCAGCTATGAAACCCTTTCTGTTTCTAGCGATGTCTAGTTTTTTGCTATCCATAAATTCCCTCCTCAATTCTATTTATATCTTAATCTTAGTGAGTTTGTTACTACACATACCGATGAGAACGCCATCGCAGTTCCCGCAAGCATCGGTGTTAATAGGCCTAGTATGGCAAAGGGTATACCGACCACATTGTAAAAGAAGGCCCAGAATAAATTTTCTTTGATTATCTTCATAGCTGCTCGTGAAAGCTCGAGTGCCCTTGCCACTCCGCCGATGGAGTTATTCAAAAGACTTATATCGCTCGCTTCTAAGGCAACGTCAGTACCTGAAGCGATTGAGTAGCCAACGTCTGCGCTTGCTAAGCTCGGCGCATCATTGACCCCGTCGCCAACCATGGCAAGCTTTGTCGATGATTTTTTAATCTCTTCAATGGCTTTTAATTTATCTTCCGGAAGAAGTTCAGCTCTGAAATCATCTACGCCAAGCTTATTAGCTACATTCCTAGCGACAGTGCTATTGTCCCCAGTAAGCATATAAGTCTTTATGCCCATGGCCTTGATCTTGGCAATGGCCTCTTTACTGTCAGTTCTTAAGCTATCTTCAATAGCAAAGTAGCTAACGGCTTCTCCATCTATTGACATGACTATGACAGTTGCTCCCTCATCTAAAAGCTCTTTCATCAAAGCCTTGTCATAAGAAATGCCAAGCTCATCAAAATATCTTTCGTTCGATAAAATTATTTCTTTATTATCAAGTTTTGCGCGAACACCCTTTGAGTGAATCGCTTCAAATTCGTCAGCTTCAACATATTCAATACCCTTATCGCGTGCGTATGAGGATATTGCCTCGCTTATCAAGTGCTCCGATTGATTCTCAGCGCTGTAGGCATATCTTAAAATTTCTCTATCACTAAGGGCCGAAGTATTGATAAATTTTGTAAGAGCCAATTTGCCTTCGGTTAAGGTGCCTGTTTTGTCAAAGCAAACAGCGTCGACTTTGGCATTTGCCTCCAAAACTTCACCAGACTTGATAAGTATGCCTCCTTGAGCTGCTCTGCCTGTCGCAACCATGATGGCTGTAGGCGTTGCAAGACCCAAGCTGCATGGGCAAGCGATAACCAAAACGCTTATCGCATTAATTATCCCTGTATTAGCGTCCTTAAATATAGTATAAATCAAAAACGTTAAAAATGCAATAGCCATTACCGACGGAACGAAGATATTGGCAATCTTATCTGCTAATCTTTGTACTGGCGCCTTTGAGCTCGCCGCGTCGTCAACCATCCTTATGATGTTGGCAAGTGTAGTCTCATCGCCGACCTTAGTGACTTTGAATTTAAAAGTGCTTGGTCCATTGACAGTTGAGCCGATAACCGCATCGCCCACCGCTTTATTCACTGGAAGGCTCTCGCCAGTAATCATCGCTTCGTTAATAGATGCTTCGCCCTCGATGATAACACCATCTGAGGCAAGTCTCTCGCCTGGTCTAACTAAAACGACGTCATCTATATCAAGCTCGTCTATGCTAATGGTTTTTTCCTCGCCATCCCTAATTACAGTCACTTCGTCAACTTTTAGGCTTTGTAATTTGTCAACCGCTTCATTAGTTTTGGCCTTTGCCTTTGCCTCCATAAGCTTACCGAGTAAAACTAAGGTAATAATGACAGCCGATGACTCGAAATATAGATGCGGATTGTCTATGAACATATTGTAAATGCTATATAGATAGGCCGCAGTCGTTCCCATAGCGACAAGCACATCCATATTGAAGGTCTTGCTTCTTAAAGAGCTGATGGCTCCTTTGTAAAATCTATGTCCTCCAAATATTTGCACAAGTGTCGCGAAGGCGAATTGCCATCTGGCGTCCGCATAAAAAACGTGTATGCCTGCCATATGAAAAAACATTACTGAAAAAAGTGGCAGAGCAAAAATTAATGAGATGATAAAGTCACGCTTAAGCGATTTTATCTCTTTTTCTCTAAGCTCTCTCTCCTTTTCTATATCACGGCTCTCTTGATAATAGCCAGTGAAGCCCGCTCTTGAGATGACTGCCAAAATATCGTCACGAGTTATGACATTTTCATCATAAATGACTCTCGCTCTATTCGACGATAAATTTACATTGGCTCTTGATACGCCATCTTTTCTTGATAAAACTTTTTCAAGCCTTGCTGAACAAGCAGCGCAGCTCATTCCTTGTATTAAAAAATTGTCCTTCATATAATCACCATAAATATTATACCCAATTTTGTGGTATAATATTTATAAGAAAGGTTGTGATTTTATGGACGCAATAGAAATGCTATTGACAAGAAGAAGTATAAGAAAATTTAAGACTGATGAAGTGCCTCGTGAAACACTTGAAAAGATAATCGAGTGCGCAAAGGCTTCACCAACAGGAATGAATAAACAAGAAAGACTTTTTACTGTTGTGACTAAAGAAGAGGATATACAAAGACTAGCTGCTGCCATCGCAAAGTCACTTGATAGAGATGACTATCACATATATAATGCGAAGGCTTTGATTATAATTACTGTGCCAGAAGATTTAAAATTAGGCGACGCAGACACATCAACTGCTATGGAAAATATCTACTTAGCAAGCCACGCGCTTGGACTTGGATCAGTATGGATCAATCAACTAAGAAGCAATAAGGACGATGGCGTTAGAGAAGTTTTGTCCTCGTTTAATATACCAGCTAATCACATATCGTATGGTATGATGGCTATAGGCTACGCTGATGAAGTTCCTAAGGCAAAAGAAAGAACAGAAAAGGTAGTTTATCTATAATGAGAAGGACTATAGGCTTTATTAGCGACACACATGGCGGCATAGACGAAACGCTAAGGGCGCTTGATGTGCTTAAGGACTGCGACACAATCTATCATCTAGGGGATGTTTTGTATCACGGCCCTCGAAACGCTCTTCCAAATGACTATAATCCAAAAGATTTGGCCTCGTATTTAAAGGAGCGTGACAATATAATCTACGTTCGTGGCAATTGTGATAGCGACGTTGATCAGATGGTTATAAAGAAGGACTTAACGCAAAAGGCTCGTGTAGTCGATATCAATGGACTTAAGACCCTACTGATACATGGCTACGAAGAGACAGAATTTGCTAGAATCAATTACGCGAAAGAATCAGGTATCAAGATGATAGTTACTGGCCACACGCATATAAAGGTCTTAGATGAAAAGGATGGCATCATCTTAGTAAACCCTGGATCAACAACTATACCCAAAGATGGCAAAGCATCCGTTGCCAAGATGGATGATGAAAAGATTATGCTAATTGACATTTATACTGGGGAAATATTAAAAGAAATAAAATACTAAATTACAAAAAAAGAAGTCTACGATTAAATTACGCAGACTTCTTTTTCTTTATTAAAAATTTTAGAAAAAGCATTAAATTAATTGCTATTAAAACAATTATTGATATTTGTTTAAGTAAGTCTATGCCCACATCTATATGCAGTGCTTCCCTTAGCTCATAGATAGTTCTCATGAATTTGCCAAATAAAAGTATTCCTGCTATGGATATAAGCTCTATAATTAAAAATGTTTTTTCATTTACTTTGCCTAATAATGAAGCCACGATAGCAATTGCAAGGCACACGTAGTATATATACCTCGAGTGCACTCTCATGTCAAGCCAAAGGCTTAAACTAACCAGGCTCGATATAAGCGCCGCAGCTAAGACAGCTCCAGCTATGGCTAAAAGTAAATTAAAGACTCTTTTCAATTATTTTACTGTGTATGTGATCGCTACTGCAGTTCCGTCTGCAGGTGCTTTGTCAGCATCTACTGAGAATTCAACTACTTTGCTTTCTTCGATAGCGCCTAGTGGATATTCACCGTTACTTGTGATACCAACGAAGCATGAGTCAAGGCATGTGATGCAGCCTGTGTTAAATTCTTTTGCATTGTCTAAGTTGCCTGAGAATCTAACGTCTAAAGCTTTACCGTTTGAATCTTTAACTACATCGTCAATACCTACAGTTCCTTCTTGACCAGCCCATGCTAAACTAAGGTCTAGTTGACTACCTTCGCTTGTAGTTGTAGCAGCGTTATCAGCGTTCATGTTATTACCAGCTTCTGCACCAACTTCTACTAAAGCGTTGTAAAAATCTGTTGGTGATACGTATGATGAGAAGATTGATTTGTCGCTTAATTTACCATCTTTCCAGATTGCTAAGTGTCTTGTTGCTTCTGTTTCGAATTTTCCGTTGTACTTAGTGTAGATAGTTACGCTCTTAGCGTCTTTGTCTATCTTGATAGGGTTTTCTTCTGATACGCCATTTATCATTGAAGCTTCGCAGCAGTCAGCATCTTTGTCATCAGTTTTTTCTGTATCAGTTGTTTCAGTTGATTCAGCTGTCTTAGTGTCTTCTTTCTTATCTGTTGTTGTGTCTGTTTTTGGTCCGCAAGCTACTAATAATAATGAAACCATCAATAGCATTGCTAAAAATTTAATTTTTTTCATTTGCTTTTTTTCTCTCCTTTTATATAGCTTTTCTAAAAATAACACATTTACTATTATAACACTTATTTAGATAGTTTTACATTGAAATATTTTATACTTTTTTATCCATTTTTATAAAATTTTCAATATTAAATTAGTTCTTGCTAATATTTTACACATGAAAAAAGGACCCTTATGAGTCCTTTTTATAAATATATTAGCTTCTTTTAAATATGTCCACTACTTTGGATATAATATTTTCAGCTACGCTTTTAGATTTCATTCTTTTATCATAGATGGAATCTTTTACATTGCCTATAATGCCATTGACAGCTGAGTAGGCATTGTTTGCTGTATTTGAAACTTGTGATGTGATTTTGTTGACAGTGTTTACCGCACTATTAGTAATACCCATAGCTGTATTAGTTAGTTTAGAAACATCTGATGTAACACCGTTTATGTTGCTCATGATGCCTGATATATTAGGTCTTAATTCTGTAACTAAAGTGCTTACATCATCTGTAACGCTCTTTATATTTGGACCAAGGTCTCTAACTAAACCTTTGGCTTCGACTGTCATCTCTTTGATATCTGGTCTAATGTCATCCACTATTCCGTTTACATTGTTTGTAATACCATTGACATTGTTCATCACTTCAGGTAATTTAGCTACTGTTTGGCCGATGTTAAGTCTGTTTTCTTCCATCATGCTCTTCATAGTGCTAATAGTTGAAGCGATCTTAATGAATAGATAAGCTAATGAACCTAGTGCTGCGATACCAAATACTATAAGCACACATTGTAAAATATATTTTGCGTCCATTAAATCACCTATTTCCCGATATTCTTAACTGCGTTTTCTACGTCCTCTTTAATTTCATTAGCCTTTTTAACTGCTTCGTCTTTTGTCTTTTCAGCAGCGTCTTTAGCTTCGTCAATCTTTTTGTTTGCTTCGCGTTCTAATTCATCAGCTTTTTTAGCTGCTTCATCTTTTACTTCATCGACCTTTTTAGCTGCTTCATTTTTTAATTCGTTAGCTTTTTTAGCTGCTTCGTCTTTGATTTTATCAAAATCTATGCCCATCTTATCACCTATTTCTTAGCCTTTTCTACTTCTTTTTCTACATCCTTTTTAACGTCATTAGCTTTCTTTTCTACTTCTTTTTTAGCATCGATAGCCTTATCTTCAGCTTTGTCTTTTAGTTCTTTTGCTTTGTCTTCTGCTTCTTCTTTAAGTTCTTCAGCTTTTTGTGCTGCTTCATCCTTAAATTCTTTAGCTTTTTCCATAGCACTTTGTCCTAATTCTTTAGCTCTTTGAGTTGCATTTGCTATGCCGTCTTTCATGTCATTATAAGTTTCTTTGCTCTTCTTAGCTATCATTTCTCTAGTTTCTTCACCGCTTCTTGGTGCAAATAGATAGCTTGCTGCAGCACCTGCTGCTAATCCTAATAAAGTACCCATGGCAATGTTGCCAGCGTTCTTCATTCTTTCTTTTCTTTCCTCTTCTCTAGCTTTTGCTGATATGAAATCAAATAATCCCATAATATCACTCCTTTTTTTATTTTTTACTATTAATTATATACCCACTAAGTGAAGTAATAAAACATAAATATTAAAAAAAAGAAAAACTAATCGCAATCAATTAGTTTTTCTTCTATATATATCCTTATATATTATTTGTCATATTGAAGTCTATATAAGTCATAGTAAAGACCCTTCTTATCAAGAAGCTCTTGATGTGTACCCTCTTCTCTGATTGTACCGTTCTTAATAACTAGTATCTTATCAACGTGTTGTATAGTTGACAGCCTATGCGCTATGGCGATGGACGTTCTTCCCTTGATAAGTTTCTTCACTGCGTCTTGAATTAATAGCTCCGTCTCTGTATCGATGTTTGCTGTTGCCTCATCAAGTACAAGTATCTTCGGTTCATAAACAAGTGTTCTTGCAAAACTTAATAGCTGCCTTTGGCCTGATGATAAGGTCGACGCCCTCTCCATAACGGGTTCATCGTATTTGCCTGGTAGTTTTTGTATAAATGAATCAGCGTTTACATACTTCGATATTTTAATAATCTCTTCGTCCGATATATCTTTATTCAGCTTGATATTGTCTCTTATAGTTCCAGAGAATAAAAATACGTCTTGTAAAACGACTCCAATGTTCTTCCTTAGATCTTCTTTTCTAACATCGTTTATGTTTATGCCGTCGATTAATATTTCGCCCTCATCTATCTCATAAAACCTTGTTAATAGTGATATGATAGACGTCTTACCCGAACCAGTTGGTCCAACAAGGGCAACCGATTCACCTTTCTTAATCTTAAATGAGATGTTTTTAAGAACTGGCTCGCCTTCAATATAACTGAAGCTAACGTTTCTAAACTCGATTTCACCTTGAATGTCATCAAATGGCACTGGATTTTCAGGATTTTTAATTTCGCTATCATCATCAAGTATCGCAAAGACCCTCTCAGCAGAAACCATAGCCGATTGAGTGATGTTATACTTTTCTGTAAGGTCCATAATTGGCATAAAGAATTTCTTTAAGTAATCTATGAAAAGGTATAGCATACCAAAATACATAGTCTCATTCAAAACTTCTTTCGCGCCAAAGTAGATAAGGCTAGCGATGGCTACGTTTCTAATGATGTCTATCGATGGTCTATATATTGAGAATATCTTTACCCTTCTAAGCATAGTGTTTCTGTAGTCAGCATTTGCTTCATCAAACTCTCTGTTAATTTTATTTTCTTTACCAAAGATATGGATTAGCCTCATACCAGAGATATTTTCGCTAAGTTTTGAGTTTATTAGCGATAATTTCTTTCTTGATAGTGCAAGTATCTTTCTGATCTTGCCTCTAAAGAATATTGAAATCGCAAATATAAATGGCAGCGTTATAAAGCTTAGTAAACTTAGCTTTAAGTCCATAGACAGCATAAAAAGCATGATGCCCGCAAGCATGAAGATGTCTTTAAACAGTGTTATCATAACGTCTGAATACATTTCGCTGATTGCTTCTATATCATTAGTTAGCCTTGTGGTTAGTCTGCCTATTGCGTTTCTATCGAAAAAGCTTAAAGACCTTGATATGATATGGTCATAAACTTCAGTTCTCATGCTATAAATCATCTTTTGAGATGCTATAGTGATGGACATCGTTTGTAAATAGTCAAGAACAAAAGTTAATATTATTGTTATTAAAAAGTATAAGCTTAATTTGTTTATGGCTTTAAAGTCTTTATCTCTATATGCCTTATACTCAGACATTGGCACTTCATAGACAGGGCTCTTTGTCTCATCACCTGATTTATATAGAAAGGCTCTGCCATCTTCCTCTTTTAGGTGATAGGCTCCTTTGTCTTCGTATTGAGCTTTTTCTTCCTTACTAAGATCAGTCTCTCTAATGAAGTAGTCTATGCCATCTTCCACATTATCCTTAGTATATTTGATACTCAAAGTGTGTTCATTAGCCGCTGGGTACTCATACATCTTGATGTTTTCGACTTGTATGTGCTCATCTATGGCAACCTTGATTAGATAAGGGCTTACAAGTGCTAGTCCTGTTAACACGACTATCATTAGGAAGGTTAATATAAGCTGGAATGTATATGGCCTTGCATATGAGACCATCCTTCTAAAGGTGTTTTTAGAGTTTTTGCTTTGATAATTAATATCGTCTATGTTTCTTTCCATTACTCTTCACCTCTATTTATCTTTTGCTCTAGTAATTGATCTTCGTATAATTTATTGTATCTACCGCCAAGTGAAACAAGCTCATCATGTGTACCTCTCTCAACTATAGCTCCGTCCTCAATAAATAGTATTTCATCAGCATCTTTTATAGTCGAAACTCTATGTGAAATAATGATTTTTGAAACGTCCGCTTCGTCTGTGCTAAGATTTTTTAGTATCTCTTCTTCAGTTTGTGTATCTACTGCAGATAGAGAGTCGTCCATGATTAAAACGTTCTTTTCCTTTGCCAAGGCTCTCGCAATCGAGACTCTTTGTTTTTGTCCGCCAGATAGAGTTACGCCTCTTTCGCCTAAGATAGTGTCAAAACCATCTTTAAACTCGATAATGTCGTCGTAGACGCCAGCTATCTTCGCATACTTTTCTATCATCTCGTCATCAAGCTCATGCTCGTAGTGAAACTCAATATTTTCCTTAACAGTTTTTGAGAATAAAAAGTCATCTTGCGGCACATAAGAAATATTTTCTCTTAAAGAATTAAGTGTTACGTCCTTAACTTCATGACCATCAACAAGTATCTCGCCTTCATTTATATCATAAAGTCTAAGGAGCACATTAACTATACTTGACTTGCCGCTACCAGTTCTGCCTAGTATGGCAAGTGTCTTACCTGGCTCTATCTTAAAGCTTATGTCTTTAAGTGCATATGGCAGCTCAGGTGCATATTTAAATGAAACGTTTTTGAATTCAATATTGCCTTTTATTTCGTCTAGCTCGATAGCGCCTTCTCTGTCGACAATTTCTGGCTCTGTCCTGAATATATTTGTCAGCCTATCCATGGACGCAGCGCCTCTTTGCATGAAGACTATAACCATGCCAAGTGCTCTTGCTGGCCACATCATAAGTCCTAAGTAAGCGTTAAATGCAATGAAATCACCTAGTAGCATAGTGCCCGCCATAACTTCTTTTGCTCCGAAGAATAAAAGTAGCATGTAACTAATATTGCTTAATACATGAATGAATGGATTGAAAAAGCTTTGCAATTTTGCTAGTTCAATATTTTTATTATAATAATCTTGATTATCTTCTCTGAATAATTTTGCGTTCTCTTCTTCTTGTCCAAAGGCTTTTATGATTCTGATCCCTGAGAAGTTTTCTTGAGCTCTGTCAGTAATCTTACCATATTGAGCTTGAACAGCTTTGAAACGCGAATGAATAACACCACCAAACCTCATTACTATGAGTATAATTAGTGGTATAGTGAATAAAACTTTTGATGCAAACAAAACATTTGTCGTTCTTATCATCATTACAAGATTTAGTATAAGTAAGAATGTTGAGTCAATAAACATGATGATACCTTGACCAAGAGTCATCCTAACAGCGTTGATGTCGTTAGTTGCAAGACTCATTAAGTCACCTGTTTTGTGCGTATTAAAAAAATTTTGAGAAAGACTTGTGAGTTTCCAAAAGAAATCTTTTCTCAAATCGTAATCAACCCTCATCGAGTTACCAATAATGAAATTTCTCCAAAAATATCTCGCAACAGCAACCATCAGTCCAGTCACTATAGTCAATATGGCATACTTACTTGCCGAGGCCATAGTAAGAACTCCCCTTTGATAGTCGTTTGCGAAGTACTTAAGTATTTGCGGTATATAAAGCTGAACAACGTCTATGAATAGCAAAAAGATTATACCTAAGATATACTGCACTTTGTACTTTCTAAAATATTTTAAAAGAGGTTTTAAAGATTTAAACATAGCTCTCCCCCTTAAATGTTTCGTGTTACTAAATATTGTATCACTCCTTGACAAAATAATCAAGGAGTGATTGAATGTTTTTTATTAATTATTCAATCACTCCATGACTTTTGTCATAGAGTGATTGAATATTTTTTAAATATATATTTAAATAGTATTACAAATGTATTGGATATGGCCTTCTCTTCTTATAAATATATAAGTACTTAAAGCCTTTTTCCTTAAGATACTTTTCCGCGTCCTTTATGCCATAAGCAAGGTCATCTGCATAATGAGCGTCCGAGCCAACTGTAATCAGCTCACCTCCTAATGACTGATACATATCAAGTATCTCGTCTTGTGGATGGAAGCTATTCATATCATAGCGAAGTGCAGCCGTATTTATTTCAAGCGCCTTGTCCTTATCTACTATGACTTTTAGTATCTCATAAACAAGCTCCTTAGCTGCATCAGAAAATTCATAGTCGATGTCTTTGCACTTGTAATACCTGTCGATAAAGTCTATATGCGCGACTGAGTCAAAGCTGTCAAAGCGTTTCACCACTTCTAATAGTTCTGTATAGTAGCGTACTTGACCCGCCTCATAATCATTTTCGAAGCTCTTCTCTTTCGAGAAAATTCTTTCGCCATCGATGCTATGAATTGAGCATAAAATGAAGTCAAATGGATTTTTGCTTAGCTCGTCATACTCATCTATCAAACCAAGCTGAAGACCAAACTCAGCTCCCTTTAATACCTCTATCTCATTAATATATGTGTATTTTAATTTATTTATCTCTTTTATATAGTCCTCTATATTAAAAAGGATGTTCTTACTTTTGTCTTGGTCAAGTGAAAGGTCAATGTGATCAGTAAAGCATATAGCTTTCAGACCCATCTTTATAGCCTCTTTGACCATGTCCTCCGGCGGGACCTTGCAGTCAACTGAAAAATTTGAATGCAAATGAAAATCGTACATCTATGCCTCCTATAAAAATTTATCTTTTAGATTGTTCCAGTAAATATTCTTTGAAAATACTATCCTATATATCTTCTTGTAGCTTAGGTTTATCTCTACGCTAGTGACGTTCTTGAAGATACGCTCTTCGCCATCGTTAAGAAGTATAATCTCTCCTTCGTATCTCTTCTTTGGCTCGAATCTTATAATAAAGTTTGGTGGAACGATGATTGAGTTTTGTAAAGATCTAAAGGCTTTTGAGTTAATAGGTGCGAGTGGAGTCATTTGTATACACTCAAGCTTTGGATGCACTACGCTGCCCCTAACTGAGTAGTTATATGCAGTGCTGCCAGCTGGTGTTGAGACTATAAGTCCGTCGCCAAAAAATCTTTCCAAGTAATCAGAATTAATAAATACATCGAGTTCAACGGCCTTCGATTTGTTCGCTTTGACAACCATTTCATTAACTGAATATAGCTTTGACTCGCCGCCATCAAAGTGAACGCTTGTCTCGATCAAGTGTAGTGACTCTTGTTTAAACTCTCCATTTATATAGCTTTTTACAAATTTATCGACATCATCAATAGAAAGCTCTTGAAAGAAACCTAAGTGGCCTGTATTGAAGCCGACAAAAGGCACTTCAGTAAAATCATTTTCGTGAACGCTTCTTAAAAAGGATCCGTCTCCACCTATAACGATGGAAAGTTCAGCCTCATTACTAAAATCTCTCGTAGTCACAAAGCCACGTGCCTCAAGCTTTTCTTCAAGCTCAAGCAAAATCTTTTTGCTAAGCTCGTCGTCCTTTGCGAGTATATTTATAATTCTCTCATTCATTTCTTCACCTCTTATAATTATTAATTATACAACAAATAGAGTAATTTTTCAATGACTTAAGCCATCTACTTGTAAAAGCATGAAAAATATATTATAATTTATCTTAGGTGATAAAGTGATTAACGATGAATACAATGTGAGCTTTGTCGCTAAGAGGTCCTATGATAAGATGAGTGAAATGATAGACGAACTTAAAATATCGAAGAGACTTTTTAGACGAAGCTACTTAAATAAAGACATATATGTAAATGAAGAATTTAGGCGCAAAGACCTGCCGATTCTTATGGGTGAGGTCTTAAGGATACATATGCCCGAGGAAGAGACTGCCCCTGATGACTTTACTTGCGATATAGATATCATTGACGAGACCATTGACTACATGGTCATCAATAAAGAGAAAAATATCCTCGTTCATGAGACGAAGAACAATCAAGGGAGTACCCTTTATAATGCCCTGATCAATTTATTTCAGTCGCGTGGCCTTAAGAGACGCGTCCGCCTTGTCAATAGGCTTGACATGAATACGACGGGGCTTATGGTGGTCGCGAAAAATCCATTCGCACATTATAATCTTATGCAGCAGATGGAAGATGGCAGCTTCAAAAAGAAGTATCACGCGGTAGTTGATGGATCTTTTCCTTTTGATGAGATAGTAGTCCGGAAGAATATCAAAACCGATGAGAGTGATCATATAAAAAAGATGGTCTGTGACGATGGCGATGGTGATTACGCGAAAACCATATTCAAGAAAGTTATAAGCGGCGAAAAATACTCCATCGTAGAAGCGGAGCTCATTACTGGCAGGACGCATCAGATAAGGCTGCACCTAGCTTACCTAGGCTTTCCCATAGTAGGCGACACACTATATAATGACAAGACATATGAGGGCGTTGATAGGCAGCTCCTTCACTCATTTGAGATAAGTTTTAAGGACCCGAGGACTAATGAGGAAAGGCATTATGAAGTGAGTGACCACGCTGATATAATAAATTTTTCTAAAAAATTTATCTAATTCTCTTGAAATTTAATTAAATTTGCTATATAATATAGTTAAGATATCCTGTAGTGCACGCTTTTCATATTAATTTAACCAACAATAATAATATGGGACTGTGATTTTTTTGCAAGCGATAATATGCCTTAAGTGGACATTAGACCTTGTGAATAACGGACCCACCTCGTATATGCGGGGATAAATTACTTATGAAAAACGGCACATAATGGGATTACATATCAAAAGAGTCAAGCGATTTGCTTGACTCTTTCTTTGTATCTTCTTATACACAAAAGGCTCTCCTTGCGGAGAGCCTCTCTTTATACTAAAGCATTTCTAAGAACGCTTCGATTCTTGTGTTTAATTGGCCCAAGTCTGATTTTGAATAATCAGTTTCTACTTGGATATAAGAACGGCTCTCTTGATGAGAGCCTAATCTTTTATCTACAGCATTTTAAGATATAAGAACGGCTCTCTTGACGAGAGCCTAATCTTTTATCTATAGCATTTCTATGAATGCCTCGATTCTTGTGTTTAATTGGCCCAAGTCTGAATCTGAATAATCAGTTTCTACTTGGATATAAGGAGTTTTCTTTTCTTTTGTGACAAAGTCTCTAATGGCTTTTGTTTCTACTTGGAATGGCGTACACGCTTGAAGATGCATATCTACTACACCATCGACTTTGTAGTCGTCTATCATTCTTGATAAAAGATTTAATCTTGGTGTGTTAGGGCTAATGCATGCGCAGCCAATATTTAGATACTTCTTAGCAAGTGCGTCATATATGTCTGGGTTGTCTAGGTCAACGTTTTCATCTATCGCCTTTGCTCCCCCACAATTTTCATAAGCAACGACTATGCCACCGTTGTTCTCAACAGCTTCGATAACTTTTTCAGTCGCTCCACCTATTGGACAACCAGTTATAAGTATCCTCTTTTTGTCTGTGATGCGTTTATTCTCGCTTAAGACTTTTTCCTTAAGCTTAGCTAGTTCATCAGGTATTGCCTTCTTGTCGAATTCAAATTGCACTCCATTTAAGACGTGCCACAAGTCTAAACCCATGATAGGAAGTTCATCAGCTTTCATTATGCCATAAAAGTCTTTAACAGCACTTCTCTCAGCATTTTTAATTACAGTTGCTTCTCTAAGTTTTTCTTCTGTAATATCTACGCCAAACTCTTTTGATACGTAGGCAACAAGTTTTTTAATTTCAGCCGTCCACAATTGAAGGCTCTCAGCGGATCTCTTTTGCGGAAGCTCCATTACATAAACGTTTTTAATCTCGCCTAAGTACTCATACATCTTCTTCTTGCCATCGCAAGTCGTTTCTCCAACTATAAGGTCTGAGAAATAGAAGAAGGGACACTTATCTGTGATGGCAAAGCCATAGCTTGCCTTGATAAGTGGGCAAAGATTTGTTGGTAGATCTTTTTCAGCATCTTTGATAGTTTCATCAGATGTCGAACAAAGTGATACAGATGTCGCACCTGCTGCAAGAGCTATCTCTTGCGGGAAAAATGTGCAGAATATGCCTATGACTGGTATGTTCTTATCCTTAATCTCTTTAACTTTTAAAAATGATTCTCTTCTCTTATCTTTAAATTCATCAAAAATTTCAGGTAATTCTTTCTTAATGTTTATCACGATATTCTTCCTCTCTTTAGGTTAATTATATCTATATTTTACTTTGCTTCTTCAGGTTTGTCAAGTTCGAAGTTCCATCCAGTCTTAAGGTCAGCGTATCTAACAAAGATTGAAAGTACTGCAAATACTAATAGTATCATTGGATACCAGATGTATGGAACTAACTCAACTGGTGATACAGCTCCTTCAGTGAAGCCTGAAGCGATAAGTATTTGTGCACCATAAGGGATAAGTCCTTGAGTTATACAGCTGAACATATCAAGAAGTGATGCTGTTCTTCTAGGGTCAACTTTGAATTTGTTAGAAATTCTCTTAGCGATAGGACCGCAGATGATTATTGATACAGTGTTATTAGCAAGAGCAGCGTTTGAAATCATTGTTAATAATGCAGTAGATAGTTCTGCTGAGTTTTTACCCTTAGCCATCTTAGCTATCTTTAATACTAGCCATTCGATACCGCCATTTGCTCTAACCATACTAGCAAGACCACCAGTTAACATTGAAAGTAAGAAAATTTCAAATTGTCCTGAGAAGCCGGCAAAAATGTTTTGGCAAAGTTCAAGTCCATTGTATGAACCAGTTGCCATACCAACGCCACCTGCAAAAACGATACCTAGTGTTAATACAACGAATACGTTAACGCCACATAGAGCAGCTATTAAAACGAATAGATAAGGTAAGATTAATACAAAATTGTAGCTTAAGTCATCAAACTTAACTGGTCCAGTTGTTCTAGCAACTATTAATAAAATAATAAGTGTAACTATTGCAGCTGGTAGTGCTACTTTAAAGTTTGCTCTAAACTTATCTTTCATGTTAACGTTTTGTGTTCTAGTCGCAGCGATAGTTGTATCAGAAATAACTGATAAGTTATCACCAAACATAGATCCACCTACTAGTGCACCTAAAACAAGAGCCATAGGTAGGCCTGCTTTTTGAGCGATACCTACAGCGATAGGACCAACTGTAACTATGGTTCCAACTGAAGTACCTGTTGCAATTGATAAGAAGCAAGCGATTACGAATAGACCTGCTGTTATGAATTGAACTGGTATTATGCTTAGGCCTAAGTTAACAACTGAGTCAACAGCGCCAGATGCTTTAGATAGTGTTGCGAAAGCACCAGCTAAGATGTAGATTAAGCACATGATGATGATATTGTCATCGCCACATCCCTTAACGAATACATCAAATTTGGAGTCTATCGAACCCTTAAACATTATAAAGGCAACGATAATACCAATAAGTACGGCGATAGGTGATGGTATTTGATAGAATGCCATTTCTACACCCATCTTGTCTAAAATGATTCCTGATAATAAGAAAAAACCTATAAATACTATGAAGGGTATCAGTGCCCATCCATTAGGTTTGATTGATGATTGTTCGTCCATCAAAAATTCCTCCTACTTTTTTATTTTATATTTAATAACTCCTTAGCAGCTTTAACGGCTTCGATAGCGTCTATAGTATATTTGTCGGCGCCAATCTTGTCCGCGAACGATTGTGAGATAGGTCCCCCGCCTATCATGACTTTATACTTGTCTCTTAGGCCCTTTTCTTCAAGTATCTCAACAACCCTTCTCATATTTCTCATAGTTGTCGTCATAAGTGTTGACATGCAGATGATTTCTGCGCCATGTTCTTCGGCTGCGTCAACAAATTTATGAACTTCAACGTCTCTACCTAAGTCTATAACCTCAAAGCCTTGTGTTTGGAACATTGTCTTAACTAAGTTCTTGCCAATGTCATGAGTATCCCCTTCAACTACACCTATAACAATCTTGTGATTATGTTCTAGCTCGCTTTTTTCTAGGTGCGGTTTTAATACATCAAGTGCATTGTTCATTGCGTCTGAACAAAGTAATAGGTCTGTTACGAAATATTCCTCTTCTTGAAAAGCGTCCCCCGCCCTTTTCATTCCAGGAACTAATCCATTAACAATAGCATCAAGCGCATCATAACCTTCATCCAGGTAGTCTTGAGCGACCTTTGCAATTTTTTCGTCTTCATACTCATAGACATAATCGTCTAGAATTTTGTAATACTCTTCTATTGTCATATTTGCCTCCTATTTAAAATATGAGCAGTCGATAAAGACTTTTTGGTAGTTTTCGTCGTAACTTAGCTCCAAAAACTTTATCTTCTTGCTTAAACTTAAAAGATTTTCCCTCTTCTTCTTTGATAATACTACGCTGATCGCGCCATCAAGCGATGTATTTTTAAGATAAGAAATCTTTTCTTCTGGTATATTTGGTATAAAATACGTATCTACTAACATGTCCTTTGATAAGTGATAGCCGAATTGGCCAGCGATGAATAAATCATCAACTTCCTCAGCAGTCATGCCAAGCTTGTTAAATAGTAAAACTATCCCTGACATAATGGCGCTCTTCGATAGCTGAATGTTTCTTATATCCTTTTTAGTGATATATACTTCGCCTAAATCGATTACGGTCTTGCCATCAATATCCTTTAAGAATGGTCTTCGCTTGTCATCTTCAGCAAGGTCTTCTAATTTAACTAACCTTCCTCTATAGTCAATGAGGCCTATCTTTAAGGCTTCACGTATGACTGCCAAAACGCCTGAGCCGCAAATGGATTTTGCCTTTTCTTTACCAATAACTACGATGTTTTTAGTACCATTATCAAGGTCAAAGAAAACATTTTCAATCGCTCCAAGCTCGGCTCTCGAACCGAACTCTATGTTCATGCCTTCAAGTGCAGGTCCAGCCGCGCAGCTACTAGCATAGTATTTATCCTTATACTTAAGTACTAGCTCTGTATTTGTGCCTATGTCTATAAACATAATGTTTTTATCAATATTTTCTATATCGATATGATTAACGCCGCTAAGAATGTCAGCGCCAACATATGACGAGATCGATGGTATAGTAAAGGCTTTAGTGTACTTACCAAGCTTCATACCTATCTCTTTTGCATCTATCTCAAAGTTAAAGTAGCTGACTATCTTGTATGGCGCTATGCCAAGGCTGGTCGGGTCGACGCCCATAAGTATATGCATCATAACTGAATTAGCTGAGAAGATGATTTCATATAAGCTATCTATATCAAGCTTGTACTTTTTAAATATTTTTAATATGTTTTCTTCTATGGCCTTTGTGATTTGCTCTTGCATCTTATAAAGGTTTTCCTTTAGGTCGATGGCGGCGCTCATCCTTGATAAAACGTCAAGTCCGAAGCTTATTTGTGGATTGACAAAGGATGCTCTTTCAATGACTTTGCCATGAGTAATATCAAGAACTGATATAGCAACGCTTGTAGTACCTATATCAACTGCTGCGGCATATATCTTATCATCATCTTTGTCGCGTATAGCAATCACTTCATCTTTTAAATATATCGCATGCTTCTCGCCCTTTGAAAAATTTGTATTTTTCAAAACATTGAAGGAGATCTGGCCAAAGGCTTTCTCGTACTCGTCTTCCCAAGAAGTGTCGGTGTCTCTACTGTCTTCAAAGACATGAGTCTTCATAGTAAGTACTGAATCGCTCGCATCGAATGTATCTATATCCGATGTAAGAAGGTTTTCTGCCTTGCCCTCATCGAAGAATTCAACGCTTATATCAGAAATAATCTTATACTCACACGAAAGAACTGTCTCTTCACTTGCTCCGTCCATGATTTTGACTTTACACTTTTTACAAGTGCCCATGCCATTGCACGGCGCTTCAATAAAGTAGCCGTTCTCCCTTAATACATCTAAGAGGATTTCCCCATCATTCGCTGTAATTATATTGTCATCACTTAATATGTGAATCTTAGGCATCTTCTACTCCCTTTAGTATTGCTTTTACATTGTCAAGTGGTGAGCCCATACCTAGTCCACAAGCTGGAGCTATGATGTCTACGCCGTCTTTGACTCTATTTTTAGCGACCTTTGAAATTTGTTCTGGTCTTTGATTTTCTATTAGATAAGTTGACACATTGCCCATGACAGGTTTGTGTATGTGTTTTTTAGCGTTCTTTAAGTTAACTATCGCATCGAATGAATAAGCATCTGCATGAATTTTTTCAACTATGTCGATAACGCTCTTCATATCGCCACAGATGTGTATGATGTTAGGCACGTCCTTATGCGCCTTGATCTTGTCTATGATATAGTTAACGTAATGAATTAGGTACTCTTCAAAGTACTTTGGTCCAAGTATCTCAGCTGTACCGCTTGGGTCAGCGATTGCGATTAGGTCAGCGCCTGCATCTACTTCTTTTATTGCAAGCTCGGCTATCAGATCAGAAATATAATCCATAAAAGCTTCAAAAGCTTCTTTGTTCTTCTTAAGACCAACGTATACTTCCTTTGCATCGACAACGCTTGTCGCAACTGAGAATGGTCCAGTGATGTTGCCTATAACAGGTATTTCATCGTTCTTAAGTAATTTAATCGCGCCAAGTAAAGCTTCTTCCCTATCAAACTTAACCTTAACGTTCTTTAATTTATCGATATCGATCTTATCCATAGCGTACTCAACGATGTGTGCTTCCTCTTCGTTAGTGCCGTAGACACACTTTGCGCCTAGCATCTCTGATTCAACACTCATGCAGAATGGTACAGCATAATTCTCAAAAAGATTTTCTTCAACAACAAGTTTCGATAGCTTTGCCATCTCTTCTGCTTCTGAATTTGCTTTCGCAAAATCAATGCCATGCTTCTCTATAAGTTCAGTAACACATGGATTCATCATACCGCCTGGACAAATAACAGCTGGTCTATCAGCCTTTTCGCCATTAAGTATTTTTAATAGTCTTTCTTTCTTATTCATAGTTCCCCCCTAATACTGTGATAAATTTCACATTGCCTTGAATCTTAAAACATCTATTCGTAAAGAGTCTATAAGATGAATTTATCAGCGCTTCTTGATAGCTCATCTCATCTGTCTCTACTTTGATTTCATTAAATAGTCCTAGGTCCGACAAGGCAAAGCCTAATTTCGGGCATATATGTATCTTAAAATTGGTAAATTGTAAAATATCATTGATAAGTGGGAAGTAAAAGTCACTAACTACTTCCTTGACAAGCTTCGGTCCAACTGTCTCAACACTTAAAATGGGATCGGCTAAACTAATGAGCTTGACCTTATCCTCATCAAGCTTTAATAATAGGTCTAAAACGTTTCTTCTATAGTAAGCATATATCTCTTCTTTATTAAGTTTCTTTCTGAAGGCCAATAAAAATTTTGATATGTCAATCACTTGTGATACGAAGGACAAAAGGCCATTAAGCTTAAAACAAATAGGAGCCTCTTCACCCGCCATAGCTTTCTCTAGGCAAACAAAGTGCTCCAAATTAAAATCAAAATCCTTTAAATTATAAAGTTCATCAATGCTATCAAGCTCCATGAATCTTCTAAGATTAGCGTTTTTGTCAAGCATCATGCCAGCTAATTCGCCTTCCATAGTGCCTACGATAGGATAAAAAATTGTATCAAAACCAAGGCTCATTCTTTGAGCCACTTCTCTATATAGATTAGCATCAGTAAATAAGTCTTCTTCGTTAATATTCAAATTTAAATCAGTATACTCTTTTTCGTTAGTTGCATTGCAAGAGTAAACTCTTAGATCTCCTATCTTTTTCACGCTCTCACCATCATTCATTATATAATACTTCTGAGACTTAAGCAAATAGCCTTGACTAGATGGTATTCATAGAATTTATAAATAAAAAATGTGCATATAGCTTAGCTACACGCACATTAATTAGAAAAATTTATTACTATTTCCGTAAGTCTATAAAAAAATATTATACTAATTGAACTTCGATGTATCTATAGGCATCTTGCCATAGTATCTGCCCCACTTCATGAATGAATCGATGTTTTCGATAGGGCTGTTCTTTGGAATTTGGCAGCCAGTACATAGAATGAAGCCACTTGGTGAGTCCCATGCCTTAGCAACGCATTTCTTTACTTCTTCTTTGATGATATCGTCGTTACCTAAGTAAATAGCATCAACTGGTGGCACGTTACCTGTTATAACTACTTTGTCGCCCATAACTTCTTTTGCTTCAGCAAGGTCTTCGCAGTTATCTATAGAGAAATTGCCTACGCCTGCGCTAACAACATCTTCCCAGATGTCTCTTGACTTGCCACAAATGTGTATAGTCGGAGCGCCGCCGCAATATTTCTTAACGTCTTCAACGTTTCTCTTGAAGTATGGCAAAGAAAATTCTCTGTATTGAGCAGGTCTAATCATGGATGTCGATGATACTGGATCACAGAAACCAGTTCCAAAACCAATTTTGCCAAGTGCCTTGATGTACTCAGTATTATTTCTTGTGATGATGTCCATAAGTCTATGGAAAGCATCTTTCTTCTTAACTATCCATCTAAGCATATTCTCAGTGCCTAGTACTGATGCAGCTACTGTGAATGGCGCAGTCATTGATGCACCTATGTCTGCTACGTCGCCTAGCTCGTCTCTGATCTTTTCAAGTGCTTCTAGAAGTACGTGTAGGTGACCATCCTTCCATGGATCAACAAGCTCAAGCTTATCGATGTCTTCTTCTGTCTTAACAACTGGCTCTCTTAAGTTTGAGATATTGTCATCAGGGTAGTTCATCACTGAACCCATGGCCTCAGCCATGCCTCTTAATGTTGTTGACACACAGATATTGTCATGGTGAAAGCGATTGAATAGAGCGATTTCAGTCTCTGTAATTACATCAGATGATGTGTAATAATCGTTTGTCTTTTTACCTATGTACCATGCCATAGTTACCCCCATATCTGGCACTACAGGTAATCTGTCCATTGGCTCGCCCTTTGAAAAGGCAGTCATCCTTTCTTTTGGTGTCATTTCGTCTTCAAAATACATTTAACCATCTCCTATTTGTATATACTTTTAAAATCTTCTAAGCTTTGTAATAATTTATTTTTAATCTGATTGATTCTTTCAACTTTTATGCTTCCGTCAAGAGCTTCTCTAACAGGAATTACATTGTAGTGGTCCCTGCCGTTAGTCCTATATTTGTCAACCCAAAGCGGATGCGCTTCAAATTTCTCTACAACTACGCTATTTGGCGTCTTTTGTAAGATGACTTCCATCATTAATTCGTTCTCGCTATAGCGATTCGGCATAAACTCACGTCTTTGATTTGAGACAAAATTGCCCATGGAGTAGCAAACATAAGTCTTCTTACCACCAGACTCAATCACATCGCACTTTTGTATAACGTGTGGGTGCGAGCCTAAGATTATGTCTACGCCTAGCTCGTTAAGCTTCTTCGCAGTATTTTCTTGCGCCTTGTTTGGCTTTAGCTGGTACTCAACGCCCCAGTGCATGTAGACAAGCTTCACATCAACATCATTTGCATCCATATATTCGACATCTTTTTTAATCTTGTCCATATCGATGAAGTTTACCGCATAAGCTTTGTCAGTACCCTTCACGCGGCTATCAAAACCGTTGATGGAGTAAGTGTAGGCCGATATACCAAACTTAATGCCATTTACTTCTTTAATAAGCGGCATATTATTTGCGTCTTTATATGTGCCGACATTGTCCATACCATAGCTCTTGATTGTGTCTATGGTCTTGTCTATGCCCTTGAAGCCCTTATCAAAGGCGTGGTTATTCGCAGTCGCAATCACGTCAAAGCCGCTGTTTTTAATAGCTTCAACAGACGATTCAGGCGAAGAAAACGTTGGATAGCCAGTGTATTGACCGTTGTAGGAAACAGTTGTCTCGTAATTAATCATAGCAAGATCTGCTTCTTTAAAGAATGGCAAATACTTAAAATATTCGTCAAATTTGTATCCGTCGTTGTACTTTGCTCCTTTTAATTGCGGTCCATGCGTCATAAAGTCGCCAGCAGCGAATATCCTTACTCTGCTTTTTCTAAGCTTTTCAAGCTCGGCTCTATACTTTTCGAGCGCATCCTCTCTTGCTTCTAGCTCTATTTTATAAGTGAAAGTATTGATACTTTCCTTTAATATATTATTTACATCTATGTCCTTTGTCGGGCCAAATAATAAATTTGCAATACATAGAAGACCTAGTACTATATTTTTAAAAATCATATCACGACCTCCTCTTCATAACATCTTCAATAAGCATGAATAAACCAAGCGATAAGAATATATCACCTATGCTAATAACAGTTTTAAAACTAGTGAACTTGCCTATGGGTATAGTGTCTGCCAGTGCATTGAAAGTCTTACCGCTCACTAAAAGCGTATGTGTCATTGAAAGTGAGTTCTCTAAAGCAGCTAGCTCATTAAGCGAGCCGTTATATAAAAGTGCTTCCTTCACAACTGGCATAAAGCCAGCGTAATTAATCATCGCCATTAGGTTTAAAGCAAGGCCTAGGGCAATGATGTTAAAGGCGAAGTACTTATTATTTGCAATAGAAAAGAATATCATCACAAAAAATGTAAATAGATTAAGATATGGATAAACCATCATCAGCTCACGTCTATGAGCAAGATTAAATCTTGTGATGTAGACAAGTACCGCTATATTTAATAGCGCTGTTATTACTAAGAACCATGTATATCTTAAATTCATCTTAAATAAATTTTTGATTCGTCCGCCATTGATTAATGAGATAAGAATGGCAAATATAATTACAAATAAAGCCATATTATGCCTCAGCTTTCTCTTGGGCAATGAGCCTATTAATCTCAAAATTAAGTCTATCTCTTATGTATATGGCATAGAGCTTCTTCTCGTTTACTTTTGTGTAGTAAATGCTAAATAGCATAGCTATGACCACGGCACTTAAAGCGAAGGCAAAAAATGTTTTTAATGTAACGCCAAATATCTTTTCGATGTCAAAGTACTTTAAGGACTTCGCACTTAAGAAGAATGTCACAAACGATATCGCCACGGGCAATAGTATCCTCGATAGCGGCGCAACAAAGCTTCTAAAATCAACTGCTTTGTACTTTGTCTCTAAGTATACACTTATCTTGGCCGTACTTAGGTTTAATGACTTAAGCAAATCATCGTCATAAACGAAGACATCGTTTACTATCTCATCAAGTGCCTCTTCTTTGACCTTGCCATATATCTTTTTCTTCAAAGATCCGTCGCTTGACCAGAAAAGAGATTGTATTTCACTTTCAAATTCTTTTTTATATTTTTCAATGCAATCTTTTGTCTGCATATTTATCTCCTCACAATATCATTAATATTATATCATATAATTTCGGCTTTAATAATAAAGATTAGTCTATACTAAGCCCCATTACTATTGACATTATTTATATTATAGCATAAAAAAACTGAACTAGTAAATAGCTCAGTCTTTAATCAGTATTAAATTATATAAATCTTCTCCATTTTTCGCCAAGTATTTCATTCGCGCTGCTTGTTACTACAAAGGCAGTTGGATCAGTGTCGTTAACAAACTCCTTTAGTCTAATGTACTCGCGAGTCGAAACTGCTGTTTGTATCAAAACGTTATCATTCTTTGTGTAAGCGCCCTTATATGGAATAAGGTTTGCGGATCTATCAAGGTCTTCTATGATAAATTTCGATACAAGTTCGACCTCTTTAGTATTGATGTAGCAAAGCTTACTTGTGTTAAGACCGCTTATAGTGATGCTTACAACAGCGCCGTTGATTATAACGCCCATAACCGAATATAAAAATATATTCATACCAAAGGCAGAGCCTGCAAATATACTAACAACAAGGTCCGCAATAACACAGCCTATGCCTAGGTCAAGACCTAAGTACTTTTGCATAATCTTGGCGATAATATCTGTTCCGCCTGTCGATGTATATTGATTAAGTACCATGCCCACGCCTATGCCTTGAATAATCATGCCTAGCGTGATTATTAAGAACAAGTCATCTGATAATGGCTTTGGATTTGGAAATATTATTTCAAATAGCCATACCAAGCCTGATAAAGCAAGTGTCACGACTATAGTCCTCGTACCAAAGTCCTTACCTATAAATATAAAGCCCATGATAAATAGAACGATGTTTACTAGTATAAATAGCGGTCCAACGCCTAGTGGTATATAGTGACTTAGGACTATCGCTATACCTGACGCGCCTCCAGATGTTAGGTTCGACGGCACTAGAAAGAAGTGTATCGCACTTGCAACAAGCGTTATGCCTATGATGATAAGTGCTATCTCCTTCCAATTGTATTTGTGTTTAATCTTATCCTTCTTTAAATTTTGTACTTCATTAGTTATGTTCATAGCTTACCCCTTTTCTATAAATATTTTCTATAATAAATTTATCAAATATGAAATCAATTATAACACAAGAATCGCTTTTCTTCAAGCATTTTTACGTCTATTTACTATAATATTTATTTGGCTTCACCCATAAGTTTTCTTTACAAAAAAATTTATTTGATATATAATATATTTACATAAAGTACTTAAATTAATAATATTGAAAGGAGAGGTATTATGAAATTAAAAGACGCAAGAACATCAAACAATCTTATGAAGGCTTTCATCAATGAATGCCAAGCATCAATGAGGTACTCTTACTATGCTAAACAAGCTAAAGAAGATGGCTATGTGCAAATACAAAAAATCTTCGAAGAAACATCTCAAAATGAGGCTGAACATGCTAAGAGATTCTACAAATTCTTAAGGGATGAAATGCAAGGTGAAGAAATCAAAATCACTAATACATACCCTGTAGTTTTTGATAAAACTTTAGAAAACTTAAAGGCTGCTGCTGAAGATGAAAACTATGAAGCAACAAAACTTTACCCAGACTTTTCTAAGGAAGCTGAAAAAGAAGGTTTTAAGGAAATAGCTAAAGTTTTCCAAGAAATTTCAGAAGTTGAAATGGCTCATCACAACAGATACAAAAAACTTGTTGAAAATATTGAAGCAGGTAAAGTGTTCAAGAGAGATGAAGTTTATATTTGGAAATGTTTAAACTGTGGTTATCTACATGAAGGCAAGACACCACCAAAGAAATGTCCTGCATGTGATCACCCAATGGACTTCTTCGAAATCTTCGTAGAAAACTATTAAAATTTACTTAAAGAAAAAAATATGATGTAGATCAATTTGGTCTACATCATTTTTCTTTATGCCTTGATTTTTATTTTCATTGTTTTTTAATTGCACTAATATTTTTATTTGCTTTTATTTTTTATTTGCAATTTTTTCAGAATTAAATCTTCTTTTCAACCCATTTGCCTTGTCTGAATCTTATACTCATGAAGATTAGTCTTGAGAATTGGTCTGAGAAAACGCCCAGCCATATACCCACTAGTCCAAGATGGAATACGTTTACTAAGACGTAAGTAACTAGCGTACGTATGATACTAACACTTACTATGGATGAGATAAGCGTGTACTTCACATCGCCTGCCGCTCTTAAGCAGCCGCCATAAATGATTTGCGAGATTTGGCAGATGACTATAACTGTGATGAAGCGGCCAATCATTACACCGTAATTAATAACTGCTTCGTCTTGGAAGAAAGCGCCGAAAATGTATTTGCCGAAGAATAATACTATCGCGGATAAAGCAAGCGATATAACGAAACCGACTTTTTGACAAGTCTTGCCGTAAGTCACTGCGTCGTCATACTTCTTCGCGCCAAGTGCCTCGCCTGATAGCGCAACGGCTGCGACCTGCATACCATCAGCAAAGGCAAAGCCTATGCTTAGTACATTCATGCCGACATTGTGTGCTGCGAACTGATCCGTTCCTAAGGACGCCGCCATAAGCGCTGTCGATAGAAAACCGACTCTCATCGCAATGTTCTCAACAAACATATTTAGTCCAAGCTTCATTATGCTTACGAAGGCATCTAGATTTGGTTTTATCTTGTATTTTAATATATATGGCAATCTTACATATGAACCCGCCTTGAATAAGGACCTAATACTCATAATGCTCGCAACAAAGGTGCCAAGCACAGTCGCGATCGCCGCACCTCTTACACCCATGGCTGGAAAACCAAGTTTACCGTTGATAAGTATGTAGTTAAAGCAAATATTTACTATACTTGATACTAAATTTGTCGTAAAGGCAATCTTGGTGTTACCGCTACCTCTTTGCGCCGCGTTTATAACTATGCTTATGATATTAAAAATGCTAAAGCCCATGATGATGTTAAAGTACTGGATAGCATAATCATGTGTATCTGACTTACTTCCAGCTAATTTAAGTATTGGATCTGATAAACTTACCATAACTGTCGATATTATTACGCATAAAATGGCAGCAACGACAAAGGCCGTTACTAAGACTTCGTTCGCTGAACGTCTGTCCTCCTCACCTTTTCTCCTCGCAACAAGGGCCGAGACAGCTATACTTATCGAGAAGAATATAGCGAGGCCTATAAACTTAGGCTGCGTCGTTAAGCCAACAGCCGAGATTGCGTAAGTACCTAGACTCGATACCATGTAAGTGTCGATGATGCCCGCCAAGGCTATGAAGACACTCTCAAGTACCGATGGCCACGCGACTTTAAAAACTCTTTTCAAAAATTCATTATCTAACAATTAATCACTTCCATATCTCTTTCATATATATCTCTTTGTAAAAAACAATTTAAATTATTATAACACATTTTTTACACTCATTCAAGACAATGGAGATATTTATTTAGACAAGCGAAAGATTTCTCTCGCTCTACTTGCTTAATGAGCTGCACCGCTCGTCACTTGTCATTTGCTTTTACTTTGCCTATTAATTTTACCTCAATTAAAAAGCAAGCCCAAGTTAATGGACTTGCCTTATATAAATTTTTTCTATTGTATATTGATTTTATATATCGATGATCTTGATGCCTGTCTCGTCATCGACTCTTCTTTGATAAGCATTTTCGCACTCATCGATGCGTAGCTCGCACGTGCCGCTTATGATGCACTTATTAAGGTGACCACCGACAGTGATGCCCATGCCGCAAGTTAAGCCACCAGCAAGCACCATGCCATCTGAGATCATGATGTGTAGGTGTATATATGGCTCACCCGCGTCCTGAGTGATATTACCAATTAAAGAAAGTATTTCGAATTCGCCTTCATATTTATTTTTGATATACTCTCTCTTTTTTACGCTATAAACACCAAGCTCCACCTCCGATGAGGCGCCTATACCTGTTATGCTGGCTGCCTTTATATCAGTTTCTTTAATAAACTCATTTAGCTTATCTAAAACTTCTTCGCCTCTATCGATCCTAACGATATATGATTTGCCGTCTTTGATGTATTTCATCGCTGCCTCCTAATAATAGCTCTTTATTTCACTATATAATTCTTTTTCAAAGAATGGATATACTTCTTTGCCTTTTTTCTCGTCCTCTGGCACGTAGAAGTTTGATAACATTTCTTTGAAATCATCATTTGTAAGTCTGTCTTCAGAGTAGAACTCGTAGTAATTCATAACTGGTCCAGTTCCCACAAAATATTTACCATCTAGTCTGTATATAGACTTCATGAATGAGAAGCTGCCTGAACCTACTTCTAAGAACGAGCCTTCTGGTTTATCCACTGAGTTTGATCCAATCCTTTGTATGTCGGCAATGTTTGCTGTATCTCTATCTGATGCTGATATCTCATATTCGTTATTAACATCATCCTTGTTGAAAGCTATGAAGATGTTTTCCATCTCTCCACCGATAACGCTAAGTCTGTCATTATCTTCGTCAGATGTAGTTTCATCCTTAAGCTCCTTAATACTAACTTCAATAAAGAAGTCAAGCATATCATCGAAGTCCTTTAGTCTAGCCTTTTGATCATTGTTAAGTAGAGTGTACTTTTCATCTGCATCCATTGTCTTTTCTACTAAGTACTTAACTCTTCTGTATAGATTAATATTTGGTTCAACGTAGTGCTTTATGATACTTGGCTCGCTGCCACCCATCTCAGCACCATATTGCTTAGCGTAAAGAATTGTATCGTGCTTTAGTTGTGCCCACGATGCAAGTGCAGTGTTTAAGTCCTTGTATTGCCATTTTTCGCTTCTCATAAAATCTGGATAACCTTCGCCATATTCCTCATTAAAAGCTTTTAAAACCCATAGCCATGTTCTGTAAATATTTGCTTTTTCTTCTTTATCACTTCTAGCGTCAACCATAGCCTTTGATTCTTCATATCTGTCTTTAAACTTTTCCCACTTCAAATTGTCTTCGTTTGTTAGAGTAAGTCTCTCAGCAAGGCTATTGCCAAGAAGTGCCATAAGATCAACGCCTGAAACAACTGGTCTTTTGCTTTGCGGATCAGTGTCGACCAAGTTTTGTAGCCAAGTGTTGTCAACAACAGCTCTTTGTGGTAAGAAAGCAAAGACTTTGCCAGAGTCAGGTTTTATCTTCGGTCCTTCTTTTTGACTAATCATGTCTGCGACGTGATTGATGACTTTTTCATCAAGTATATCTTCAACTGTATTATCCTTAGTCACTTCACTAATGCTCTTGTATAGGTCAATAGGTGTGATATCTTCAGTATTCTCAACTAAAAAGCTAATTGGTTTATATATATCTTGCCATAGCTCAAAGCTTTTTTCATCGATAAGCATGCTTCTTGATAGAAGTATTGCTTGCTTAAGCGCATCTAAATCGATGGACTTGTCAGGCTTTTCTAGATGAACTAGCTCTTGTGAATAAAGCATGTTTACTCTAAAGTACTTCTTTAAGTTTTCGTTCTTAGTATAGTTACCACGCACCTTAAATTGTGAGTAATCAATTTCATTACCAGTTATGTTTGAAGTAGCACTTCCTTCCGCTTCGATATTCTTAATCTCATCGTCGGCTAAGTCCCTTACTTCACTAGGTACTTCTCCATCGTAGTCCGCGTCAAGTAAGTCTAATGCGCATAAGAATAATGCTGCATTTCTCATAGTCAGATCTTTTTCATCGCCCTTTGCCTCAGCATAATCCTTAAGAGCATTGTCCAAGCATTTTTTTGATAAAGCTATGAGCTTTTGCTTTAATGAGTTTTGCTCCATGTCCTCCATCATACCAAGGTAGATGATGTGGTATAGGTGCACAACTGAGTCAGTAGTAACGAATGAGTTCCTTCCAAGGTATTGATTGTTTTCATATATACCGAACGGCTGCTTCATAACATCGTAATCAACTTTGAAGTAGCCAGAATTCTTAATATCTTGAACTGTTTTTTCAATGCTTTCAGGATCATCATATGGGTCAAAACCGTATACCTCACTAGAGTCCTTCACATCGTATGGCTTTACATTTGCTTCGACCTCAATCTCTTCAAAGTCCTTTACTTCTTCAATGTCCAATAGTTTTTCTGCATCGTAGCCAAGCAAAGCATTTAAGTCCGCTTCGCCCACTTCATTTTTTTCTTCTTTACTAGTCTCTTTACTTTCTTCTTTTTTATTATCGTCCCCGCCCATCTTGGTAAATGGTAAGGAGCATGCACTTAAGGTCATTACTAATAGCAAGACCAACGCTAATAATCTCTTTTTCATTTTAGATCAATACCCTCCTTTGAAAAATTAATTTCCTTCATTATATTTATACCCTCTATATATAGTTTTTTGTCCTTCGATAATTTTGTCGGACGAAAATCTATCTTCCTAGTTGCGATACGCTCAATTAGCATATCATATTGCTTATAGATGCCGATCGAGTACACTCCTTTGTATTTCTCAATCGAAACGACTTCATCAAAGCCATCGCCATCAATATCAAACAAGATAAAATCATACATAGGATTAATGAGCCTCGAGCAGCGAAACTTTGGCTTCAAGTCTAAGTCGACTACTTTGTACAAAAACACGCGCTTCGACGGTGTTCTATGCCAAGGGGCAATCGAGTAAACGCCAAAAGCGATGTCAAATTTGTTCTCGTCATTGACTCTGCCTAAATCAACTTTATAGATATTTAGCTTGTACTTGCCATCAAAAGTCTTCGTCTTAGATCTGCCATCTTTAGTAAAAGTGACTTTATTATAAAACCTGGCAAATATTGGCTTAGCTAAAATCATCTCTACTTCGCCAAGCTCCTCATCTATAACTTTGTAGCTCACAGTAGTTTCTATGCGTGAGATGGCTAGAAGCACTAGCAATAGTAAAATCGCTAGCGCAAGTGATTTCTTCTTCATTATTTATTTAGGTCTACAAAGTGAATTTCGTAGCCCATTGCTTTTACTATCTTAAACAAATCTTCTGTCTTAAAGAAAAGCGTTTGCGTGTTAATATTTGGATGAAAAGTCATTATCTCTTCTTTTAATATAGCATTGTCAAAGTAGAATTGAACTTCTTTTTCTTCGTCATTAAGCAGGCCAAATGGCGACACACAGCCCGCTTCATTGCCAAGTTTATTGAATAAAGTCTCTTCAGACGCCATCTTCACTCTCTTTTCGTGGGCTATCTCAGCGAATTCCTTCATGTCAAGCCTGTCCTTGTCATCCATGACAAGCATGAAGAAGCGCCTCTTCTTTTGATCCGTCATAAACATAGTTTTTGTTCTGCAGCCAATTTTGCCCTCGATAAACCTATCAGCTTCTTCAGTCGTATATGCTGGCGGATGCTCGACAACCTCATAAGCAACGCCATGCTCCTCAAGCAAATTAATTGCGTCTTCGTATTTGTTCTTCATATCATCCCCTCCATTATATTTACATTTTATCACAATCAAGCGCAAAAATCAATTAGCAAAGTTTAAGTCTTTAAATATGGTCTTGATATGTGCTATAATATATAAAAGGATGGTGAGAAGATGAAAAACAAAATTAAACTATTTTTCTATAATAATAGACGGTGGATATACTGTCTTGAATATATTTTCTACTCAGTGATACTGCTTGCGATAGTGACTTACATAGACAGCAGCTACTCAAGCCTTACTCAGCACATCCCACGCGTGATGCTATCGAGCGTCGAGCTGGCAAAGACAGTTCTTTCATCACTTGTATCTGCCCTTCTAACAATAACTACTTTTACATTCTCGACCATACTCGCAGTTTTCTCTCTATATCATAACTCATTTACACCGAGGAGCGTTGAAAACTTTTTAGATAAGAAGATAACTATGAAAGTCTTAGGCATATTCATAGGCGGCTTCGTCTATTGCCTTGTTAGCCTTAACTTTATGAAGGCCGGTCAAGATCAAAGACTTGTTATAGCTGGGACTATAGGTGTCATCTACGCTATATGGGGCGCAATTTACTTCGTTATCTTCGTACAAAACGTTTTGTCGGGCGTTAACTATGCCAATCTGCTTGAAGATATCGCAGACAAAACTGATAAACTTATTGAAAAAGAGCTTGAAGATCGTGATTTTGAACTGCTTGATAAAGAAGAGTGGACTATGAAGGATAAAAGGCTTGCTGCTCACAAATCAGGCTACTTAGAAATTATTGACATAGATAAGATTAAGAAGCTAATCGGAGACGAAGACATAGTCTTCACTATAGAAGCATCAAAAGGAGACTTCGTTGCTCAAAACGAAACGCTTGGCTACTTTAGTCAAGACTGTCTTGATGATAAGACTCTAGAAAAAATTCAAAAGCAATTTATTTTTAGTGAAAGGAGAATCGCCGAAGAAGATTATAAGGAAGGCATTAGAAAGATAGTAGAGATAGCGACGCGTGCTCTATCACCTGGTACAAACGATCCAAACACAGCTATACACTGCATAAGAAAGCTGTCGATACTTTTATCACATCTTGCTAAAGTCGACTCGAACCACCACTACATCAAAACCGATGGCAAGGCAAGAATATACTACACAAGCAAGTCCTTCAAGGAGCTGCTTATCGAGTATACTCATCCATTATTTACTTATGGTGATAGTGATGCAAGCGTCTTAAGAGCCATATTCAAGGGCTTACTTGTCATCAAAGTAGCTGCGAGCGATAAGAACAAAAAGGTCGTTATGGATTTAGCAGAGGATCTGTATCAATCAGCAGTCGATAATTTCAAGAGAGAAAGTGATTTAAGTCTCTTCATGGAAATATATCAAGAGATAATGACTGGATCAAAGGAAGAAGAAGAGATAGAGAAAGAAGAAAAAGAAAAAGAGCTAGAAGAGCTTTTAGAAGAAAAATAGTATAGACAATAAATATAAAGAGGCTAGTCAATATTACGACTAGCCTCTCTTTAATTACTTCGTATTAAAATTTCTAATTAATGTCACTTGCCTATTGACATCGTCCCAAAGAATGTCTTTGCCGTCCTTAAGACCAAGTGCCCTTGCGATGTTCGCTATAGGAAGCATGATTCTGTTATTGCGCATATCAGGCTTAACATCGCTTGTGTATTTAACGCCATTGACAATAATGAAATTGCTATCAACAGGTATTTCTACTCGTAGACCTATGTCCATGATGACAGCCGTTCTTGTCTCACTTAGCCAAGCTACTTTATATCCAAGAGCTTCAGCTACATATCTAAGTGGAAGCATTGTTCTGCCGCCCTTGATATATGGCTTTGTATCCATAGCCTTGAGAGTGCGAACGCCATTATCAACTTTGTCAAGAATTTCTGAGCCTATAGTGATTAAAACTTTTGACTCTTTTTGCTTTTCTTCATTAGCCTTGTCAATAGTTTTGACCTCATCTTCAGTATTTTCTTCTTCATGATAATAGTCTCTTCTATGTCTTCTCTTTTGCTCTTCTCTTTCAGCTTTATCATCTTTTTCAGGCTCGATATATGGAGCAATCTCTCTAAATATATGGAAAATGTTTACCTTGCCATCCGGCATAATGAATTCGCCGTTAATAATAGGAAGCAATTTGCCACTTGCATCGCGAACACTAAGGCTAATAAGTTCATATCCATAGTTCGCTATGGCATGAACACTAACTTTGTCGCCCATCTTTGCTTCAAGTGGATCAATAATGACCTTGCCATATGGTGACTCGATAATGTTTATAGAGTGTTTTTCAGATGGCTTCGCTGGATTTGGTTTATCTGGGTTTGTGTCATCTGGATTTGTGTCATCTGGGTTTGGTTTATCTGGGTTTGGTTTATCTGGATTTGTGTCATCTGGGTTTGGTTTATCTGGGTTTGGTTTATCTGGATTTGTGTCATCTGGGTTTGGCTTTTCTTGCCATATAGCTGTTATAAGAGTTTCACCATCTATTGTTATTTTTTCACTAGGTTTTTTAATTTCTTCCCCTATTTGCCATCCAGCAAATTCTTTTCCATCAGGCGCTGTAAATTTACATTCAGGTAATTTAAATTCTTTTCCTTTTGCAATTTCTACTGGATCCATTGAGCCAGAGCCTTCGCCTGGATTAAAGCTTACATTTACCATGATGTTTTTCCATAAAGCTTTTACTTCTGTATCTTTATTAACTGTTATTACATCTCCAGGTTTCTTCTCATCTTCTCCTACCTTCCAGCCAGCGAACTCTTTATTATCAGGTGCAGTGAAGCCGTTTTCAGGAAGAGTATATTCTTTGCCCGCTTTAACAATTTGTTCATTCATCTCACCTGAGCCTTCAGTTTTGTTGAAAGTAACTTTATATTCAATATCTTTCCAGATAGCTTTTACAATTGTTTCTTTATCTATTTTGATTTTGGTCTTAGCTGGATATTCTATACCATCTACTTCCCAAACTTTAAATTCTTGGCCATCAGGTGCTGTGAAACCATTTTCAGGAAGTTCAAACTCTTTTCCTTTTTCTATTTCTGTATCAGGCATTTCTCCAGAACCATTGTTTGCGTCAAAGCTTACATTGTACTTTACTCCTCCTCTATTGACTATTAAAGTATATACACTTGTATTCTTTTTATCTTGTGAAGTAACTGTAATTTTAAAAATATTTTCTCCATTATTTAATGCAATCTTTTCTGTTTCACATCCATTACTTTTTTCGTCTAAACTAATAGCTTTATCATTCAACGTAGCAGAAATACTTTGCTTGCTATCACCAAATTGGAAATATAAATAAGCTATACTGAAATCCTCGCTTAAATCTACCGTATATGCTTTTTGTTCCTTCTTAAATGATAATTTTGATTTTTGATTTTTCCAAACCTCATCTTCTAATCTATATAACACTATATCTCTAAGATTACTATCATTTACTATACTTTCTTTAAAAATTGGCTTGATTGTTAGAATAGTATTTGGCATTATTAATTCAGTAGGTGTTTTATCTGGTTCTTTTATAATAGAGCTACCATCTTCTATTTCTATAATATTATCTCCATCTTCGATAACCCATCTGTCAAATACCTTATAAATATCTCTCATTGCCCAAACACTAACTATGTCACCTTCATAAGCTTCATAAAATTCTGCTGATCCATTAGTTACACTTAACTTATGAATTTTGGCTCTATCTTTTGTTACATCTCCTCTTTCAACAGAAAAAACATGCTCACGTGTTGCAGACCCATTTGATGGTTTTACATAAAATTTAAAAGTATTTTTTCCTGGCTCTAAAGCAGTTTCTTCAGTATAATTGCTATTTCTGATTTTATAACTTTTGCCACTTTCTATTTCAACAACTTGTTCTTCACTAGCTTTTTCAATATAAAATTGTATTTTTTTGTATTTCGGATCTAGCTTAATTTTATAAAGCCTTATATTCGGGTCAAAATTTGAAAGAAACTCCTCATACTTATGTTTTTCATCGTTAAATACAGATGCCTTAAATGTAATATACTCCCATGCTTCTCCATCATACACCCTAGCTCGTATATCTTTTAGTTTAGTAGTGTCATCAATCTCTACTCTTGCTTTAACTACTCCAAAATACATTGGCAAAATACCTATAAATAAAACTAAAACCATTGCCATTGAAATAATTCTTCTAAGCTTCTTCATTATATCCCCCTCCATAAAAGAATTGCCTTTGACTAACAATGCCATAAGCATTAAAAAAGTGCTACTTGCAAAGTTCGCAATAGCACTAAAATAAATCCACGTTTGAGTGGATAGCACCTTATTGAATTGAGCTTTATCTAAAAACATCTTAAGGCCTCTCATAAACTATATTCATACTTTAATAATATAACATATAGCTCTTTATGTCAATATCTTTTTGATGATTTATGCATATTTCCCATAAAATTTCTACATATACATTATTCAAGTAGAAGTATTTTCAATATTACAAACTTTTGTTTATATTAATATTATTCTCCAATGAAAACATAATTATTTTCTCATATCTACTATCTAATATCTTATACATAAACTCTTTATGAATATCTGTTATTTGAGGCGTATCGTTAATCACTTTTAATATCTTATCTTCATCATATTTACTAACAAACTTTTTTAAAGCTTGGTGGCAATCTATATTGTCTGTATTTTTTAAATACTTATAAAATTTAATTTTGATGTGTACCCAAAAAACTGGACACATTAATATTTAGTTTACATTCATGGATGCTAACCTATACAAAGTAGGTGGCATCCATTTTGTTTTCTTCTGAATCCTTTCGTTGTTGTAGTAGTATATATATTCATCAATTGCTTTTGAAAACTCTTCAAATGTTTTAAAGTCTCTCTCACATCCATAATACATCTCTGTTTTTAGTCTTCCAAAAAATGTTTCCATTATACAGTTATCGTAGCAGTTTCCTTTTCTTGACATCGATTGCGTTATTTGATGTTTTTCTAGTTCTTTGATGTAGTAGCTGTTTTGATACTGCCAGCCTTGATCTGAGTGCATGATTAAGCCTTTTACACATGGAAACTTTTCAAATGCTCTATTAAGCATTCTTGATACTTGTTCTAGTGTTGGATGCAATGATAAGTCGTATGAGATGATTTCGTTTGTGTACATATCTAATATTGGTGATAGGTAGCATTTGCCCCATGTGAAGTTAAATTGGGATACATCTGTCGTCCACTTGGCGCATGGCTTTGTTGCTGTGAAGCCTCTGTTTATGATATTATCAGCAACTTTACCAACACTACCCATATATGAATGATACTTTTCTTTTGGTCTCTTACCTAAAAGCTGCATCTTATGCATAAGTCTTTGAACTCTTTTGTGGTTAACTATATATCCTTTACTTAAAAGTGCTTGATGCACTCTTCTTACTCCGTATCTACCTTTGTTTGAGGTAAATATTTCTTGTATCTTTTCTTTAATTTCTTTGTTTCTAAGATCAACTTGGTCAACTTTACTTAATTCGTAGTAGTATGTTGATTTAGGCATGTTCATGGCTCTTAAAAGGTATTTTAGTTTGTATCCTTCACTTCTTAGTTCTCTGATGACTGCTGCTTTTTCGCCTTGAGATATGCAGCATACTTTTCTCTTCTCAAGGCTTCCAATTTTTTTGCAACTGCTTGAGCTGTTCTTAAATATTCATTTTCTTCTCTCAAACGAATAAGTTCTTCTCGCTCTGATTCATTAAGTGGCTTTGGCTCTATATTTTCATTCTTATTTCTCATTTTAGATGGACGTCCTCTCTTCTTAATTTCAAGAGAATTATACCCAAATTTTTTATATTTATTAACCGAAGTGTAAAGTTGACCATCTGAAATACCAGCCTCTATAGCTACAGACTTGTATGAATTTCCTACTAATACTTTTGATATCCATTTAAATTTTTCTTCTGCAGTCCACTTTTTATCCTGCTCTTTGTGTTTAAGTATCTCTTCTCCATGAAAGTCAACAAGCTTACTCCAATGTTTAATTTTGTCTCTAAACGTATGTGGTTTAACACCTTCCGGCGTTTCCATCCACTTTCCTTGTTTGTATAGTTCTACGCATTCTTTTTTGAATTCATAACTATATCGCATAAAAATACCCTCCTTACTGGTTTGTCCAGTAAAGAGGGTACATATCATTGTTCATTACGGTCTATTTTTTGTCCAAATGTAAACCACTTGGAACTATTATTCAATTTATTTTTTTACACCCTTATTCAATCGATTTTTTTATTCTTGAAATTTATTCCCGCTCTACTCCTAAACAACAATTTTTGAGGAAAAATGGATGAAATAGACGAAATACAGAAGAAAGCGTAATGAGGCGTACAGCTAGTACGCCGCAATGAGGTGCTTTCGAAACGAGTCTAGTTCGCCATTTTCACCAAAAATTTATTCCCATTCAATAATTACCATAGCATATTTGTTTCTTAATATTATCTAATAGTATCTACTTTGTTTCTATTTTTGAGCGTTTTTATACCTATTTTTATAGTTTTTGAGCTTTTTAGTGTCAAAACAGTATCAACATTGATACTACAATAATATTAATCTCCTATTAGCAAACATCACTCATCCAACATCAACTTGCCCTTTTTAGCCTTTTCCTTTAGACGCTTCATCTGTTCTTTTTCTATCTGTTGAATGCTTTTCTCCGGAACAGGTAAATCTTCCGGCATAGTTCCACCAATCTTTTCTATAGCACTTCTAACTTCTTTTCCTACTGAGTAATGAACCTTTGTTGCGGCTTCTGCACCTTCAATTTTGTCCTTCCTTAGCTTTTCTTCGGTCTGTGAGATTCTAAATAGATTAGCAATCAATTCAGTACTTCCCATATAATCTAAAATCTTTTGTCTCGCAGTTAAGCCTTTTCTATCATGTATGTCTTCAACATCTAATCCACCATACAATCCCATATATCCTGCATTCTGGAATATAGCAAATTCTTCGTTTGTGATAACTCCCGCATCGTGTGCTGTTTCTACCAAAAGCTGATTCCATTGTTTAATATCTCCACGAACAACAAGCCTTCTTCTGTCTTCATCAAGCTGATTAAAATGATCTGCTATTTCTTGACGATATGTTTGTATGGCAAAATAGGTTTGTCCAAGTGCAATAACCTCTTTTCTCGGATCGCCGTTTTGCACAATCAAATAGCAAGCATATCTCGTAAGTTCATAATCTTTTATAGACTTCCTTGTAGCTCCAGCCTCTACGATTTTGCTGACCTCAGCAAAATCGTATGCTACCTCATGTCCGCTGTTCTCACAGGCAATCATTGCTCTATCAATAACCTTTTGAAAGTTTCTCCACTGAGAATAATCAAGCACATCAGCAAGTTCTCTTGCACTCCAATATTCACTCCCGTCTTGTCTAACATATTTAATGTTTTCAAATTGCCTATATTCTTTTGCTTTTAAATTTGGCATATAGCATACACCTCCTTATTTTTACACTTGTTATAAACATAAATCCTATGGTAGTTGTTCAAGACCAAGCTCTTTCAAGAATACATTATGAGCATCTTTTACCTTTTTGATGTCATCCTCTATTGTCCTCAGTTCTTTTGCCACTTCTTCAATATCAATTATTTTTTCTTCAGGAGCTGTACTTACATATCGAGAAATATTTAAGTTGTATCCATTCTTCTCAATTTCTTCCATAGATACACGACGTGAATACCTCTTGTCATCTTCTCTGCGGAATTGGTACGTCTCAACAATCTTGTCTATATGTTCAGGTAAAAGAACATTTTGTCTTTTCCCTTTTTCGTAATATTCACTTGCGTTGATAAATAACACATCTTCAGGTTTCTTGCATTTTTTCAATACAAGAATGCAAACCGGTATTCCTGTTGAAAAGAATAAATTAGCCGGCAGTCCAATTACCGCGTCAATATTTCCATCTTTCAGAAGTTTAGTTCTAATTTTCTCTTCTGCGCCCCCTCTGAATAATACTCCATGAGGTAGGATAATCGCCATTGTTCCATTTTTACTCAAAAAATGAAACCCATGTAACAAGAATGCAAAATCAGCTGCCGACTTTGGTGCAAGTCCATAACTTTTAAAACGAAAATCTTCGGCTAATGTATCATCCGGTTCCCATCTATAACTAAAAGGAGGATTTGCTACTACAGCATCACACTCCAACTTTTTAGCCGGATTCATTTCATTCAGCAACGACCAATCATTTAACAAAGAATCTCCATGAAAAATTTGAAACTCCGAATCCTTAAACCCATGCAATAGCATATTCATTCGTGCAAGGTTATATGTCGTTATATTCTTCTCTTGTCCGTATATTTGGCTAATACTATTCGGTTCAAGATGTTTTTTTACATTGATAAGTAAAGACCCCGAACCACATGCGAAATCCAAAAGATTATTTATAAAATCTCTTTTTCCTAATTCCGGTTTATGGCTATCCAATATAACAATTCTGGAA
>NZ_CAKPYL010000004.1 GCF_934202865.1 uncultured Fenollaria sp.
TTAGTATACCAACGAAGATTGGGCTCTTGCCTTTGTAATCCTCAGTCAATTGTTTTGCTAGTTCTAAAACTTTTGCTTGAATTTCTTCTTCTGTGAACATTATTTCTTTAATTCTATAAGCCATCATTACCCTCCATTATAACGTTTAGATAGTTTTTAGTTTTGCTACTTGCTCTATATTTATCAGCGATGTCATAGCCCACAACGTAGGCTATCTCGTCACCATTCATCAGAAACAAAACTTTACTTCTATCGTCCAAAGACACTTTTTTATCAACAAAGTAGTCCTTAATCTTCTTAGAACCCTTCATTCCGAAAGGATTGAACCTATCGCCACTGCGTCTATTTCTAAGACTAAGCTTACCAGTCAATAAATCGTAATCTAGGTACTTTTTGCTAAGTATTTTATCACTTAATACAAATTTAAATTTACTGCCATAAATATTGTATACTTTATCCAATTTAAAGTCAAGCGATATTTCTTCTGAAAGCTCATTAATATCAAGCTTTTTAAATATAGTTTTTTCAAAATCATTAACAAGATAATGCTTGCCATCTATATCATATTTTTTACCCGAATCGAGCTTAATTAAATTAATCATATCCTCGATATTGTCTTTGCTAATATTGTTTAAATAATTTAAATTCTCTCTTAAAAATTTTCTTAAGACAAGAGTCTTTTCATAGTGATTGAGATTATTGAATTCATCTCTACTAATGGTATTGTCCTTAACTATGTCAATGTATTTATCGCTAATAATATCTTCGAGATAAAGATTATTCTCTTTTGCAATAGACGCGAGCCTCGACATAGACGAAACGATATTCTCATTAAAATTCTTTTTGATAAATGGAATAATCTCGTTACGAATCATGTTTCTTTTGTAATCGTTAGTGAAGTTCGTCGAGTCATCGACGTAGTGGATATTATTTTCTTTTAAAAAATCAAGTATCTCTGACTTTTCAAAGCAAAGTATAGGCCTTATATAAAAGTCCCTTCTTAATGGAATCGATTCAAGTCCATCGAGGCCCGTGCCTCTGAATATATTTAGGAAGATGGTCTCGGCCACATCGTTTTCATTGTGAGCGATGGCAACCTTATCTGCCTTGTACTTTTCCTTGATTTCTTCGAAGAAAAGGTATCTTAGCTTACGGCCTGCCTCCTCGCAAGTAAGCGAGTGCTCCTTGGCATAGCCCGCCATGTCGATGTGCTCTACTTCATATATAAGTCCATACTTCTCTGCGAGATTCTTAACAAAGTCTTCGTCTCTTTGTGCTTCAGCACCTCGAAGGCCATGGTTAACGTGAGAGACAATTATCTTAAGACTATATTCCTCTTTGATTGCTAAAAGCATTTCAAGCATGAAAACAGAGTCAGAGCCGCCTGATACAGCACTGACTATGGTATCGCCTTTATCGATTAAATTATTTTCTTCGATGAAATTTTTGAATTTTTCTAATGTATTCATAATGACCTCTGCTCTTAGAAAAAATATATAAAGTAAAATTAAAGGCTGAACAAATTGTTCAACCTTGCTAAATTCATATTGCTTAAGAAGCTATCTGTTATAATCACCCTTCTTTGAGTGATAGCTGCTCCTTCTATTTTCTTTAAACTTCATTTGATCCATCTTCTCAGTACTTTCTTTTAAAAATCTTGAGATCTTATCTTCGAAGCTTAAATCTTGAGACTCTGTCTTTTCTCCTTCCCAAGTGTAGACCTTCCTAGCTTGCGGCTTAGAAAAATCTTTTCTTGGCTTTGAGAAATCTTTTTTATTATTAAAATCTCTTTGCTTAACAAATTCTTTTTTTGGAAGAGTTTGCTTAATTGACAAACTTAGCTTTCCGTTCTCATTTGACAAAACTTTGGCTTTAACCTCTTGTCCCTTCTCTAAAACATCTGAAACGTTTTCCACGTAATCATTTGATATCTCCGAGATATGTACAAGACCATTTTGCCCACCTTCTATTTCGATAAAAGCACCGAAATTAGTAATATTAACAACTTTTCCACTCACGATGTCTCCAACTGAAAGCGTCATAAAAAACAAAATCCTCCTTAATTTTTATTTGTTTTCCTTAAATATATCTGTGTCGACTTTGTCAACAACTTTTATTTCTTTAGGCTTAATCATGCCTAATTCATCTCTAGCTATTAATTCAATAAATTCTTGAGTTTTAGACTTAGAAAGCAATACCTTTACGTCTGATATTTCGTCCTTAAGTTCTGCTATCTCCTCTTGCTTTGCCTTATCTTCTTTCACTAATTTATTGTAAGTTACTACTTGATTATATAAGTGGATTGACACAATTAATAATAAGGATATAACACCTAACTTAAATGCTGTAATACCACCTTTTTTAGTTTTTTTCATAATCATCACTCCTTACAAATCATAGCTCTTTATACATCAGCTTAGCTTGATCCTTGTTTGGACTCTCCATCAATGATAAAACCTCATAGCTTCTGTGATCATCGCTAAACGTTGTCGTTATAACGTCGCCTACTTTTAATTCATCGCCAGGCTTAGCTACTTTTGAATTTATAAGTATCTTGCCGCTCTTAGCAGCATCATTAGCTACTGTTCTTCTCTTAATAATTCTCGATAGTTTTAAAAACTTATCAAGTCTCATGAAATCACCCTTATGTACATCGTAGAAAGTCAGGCAAAGCCTGACTTTTTACTTATTCTGCTAAAATAAACTTCCCTTAGGGTCTAGCTTATTTTCTTTTTCCTTTAGTGTTAACTGTTTCTTTTAATGTCTTACCAGCTTTGAAAACAGGTGCTTTTGATGCAGGAATCTTAATTTTTTGCTTAGGATCTCTTGGGTTTCTTCCTTCTCTAGCTTTTCTGTCCTTTACTTCGAAAGTACCAAAGCCTACTAGTTGAACCTTTTCACCTTTTTTAAGTGTTTCAGTAACAACACCTGTAAAAGCGTTTAGACAAGCTTCAACGTCCTTCTTAGTCATTTCAGTTTTTTCAGCCATAGCTGCAACTAATTGAGATTTGTTCATAATAAATCCTCCTTTTAAAAAGTGCTTTGAAAAGCCATTTGCGGCTCTTCTATACTTATATTATAACCTATTTTCGCTAAAAATCAAGGTTTTTTTGCATTTTTTTCTAATTTTATTGAAAAAATAGCGATTTTTTTGCTATTTTGATATAAAATCTTCTATTTTTACTAATTTTAGTAAAAGTGCAAGACCTGCATAAACTATAATCCCAAAGGAAATCGATAGTGATGTCGATACCAAAAGTGAAAATCTCATGCTTAAAAGTTCATATACTATCTTAACCGATATCGCCATCATTATGCTTATAGCTAAAACTTTTATCGCGTATGATAATAAATTATATTTTTTATCGACTATCTTTTCTAGATCGATGTAGTTTAGCACCATAGCTACTAAAAATGCGACGTCTGTACTTATTGCCGCGCCTTTTACATTAAAGTAGCTGATTCCAGTTAGTATATATGTTAAAACGATTTTAACGAGTGAGCCAATTACAAGATTCTTAACTGGCTTCTCTGGGCTGCCAACTGCTTGAAGTATAGCCGTAAGTATCTGTATCATACATAGGCAAATTAGGCTTATTGATAGTATACTAAGTAGCTCAGCTGTGCCGTTTATGGCCTCAGGCGAATTATTATAGTATATTAAAGATATGATCGGTTTACTTAGTGCGATAAAGCCCAATGCGCATGGAAAGGCAAAGAGACAAGTGAACTTAAGCCCACTATATATCGTTTGATGCATCTTTTCATGGTCATTTTTCACCATGTAAGCCGAAACTAGTGGCACTATACTCATTGACAAGGCTATGGATATAGCTTGAGGCATGTTAATAAGTGTTGTCGCCATACCCTTTAACCAGCCAAACATATCGTTCGCCTCTGCCATAGTGTAGCCAATGTCTGTTAGTCTCATAAAGACTAGCTTTGTATCGATAAAGTCCATAAGTGGATTGATCGACGCACCTATGGTGATGGGAACTGCTATGGCTAAGATGTTTTTAATAACTTCCTTGTCATCATATATAAAGCCACTCTCATCAAGTCTTTCTTCTCCCTTATATGATTTATAATTGAATAAAAATACTATAAGCAAAAATAAAAAGCCAAAGAAGGCTCCGATTGAACCGCCTGATTGTGCTGCACCTGCTGCAACGGCTACGCCATACATACTAAGAGCGTACTTTGTAAGCATTAGCCCAAAAATTAATTTAAATAGCTGCTCAATAACTTGTGAGATGGCTGTCGGCACCATATTGTCCTTGCCTTGATAAAAGCCTCTAAATGATGACATTAAAGGTGCAAATACAAGGGCCGGTATAAGTGCGACTAATGAGTACCAGCTGTTTTCATTTTGCAAAAAGCCAACTATTTGGTGGCTGAATACATAAACAAAGAGCGCACTCGCTATGCCCAGGATGAACATTAGCTTTGTCGACTCTCTGAATACTTTATGTGCTGCCTTTATTCTGCCAAGAGCATAATTCTCTGAAACAAGCTTGGCGACCGCTATCGGTAGGCCCGCTGTTGATATAGTTAAAAGTATTTGATACACAGGATAAGCTGCTTGATAGTAGCCAATCCCTGTATCCATGATGATGTTTGTTATAGGTATTCTATATACAGCGCCTATAATCTTAACTAAGATGCCCGCTATAACTAGAATAAAGGTATTCTTAAAAAATTTATTTGTTTTTTTCTTTTCCATATATTAATCTACGAAGTAGTAGCCTACCCCCCATTTAGTCTTTAAAAATTTTGGTCTCTTGCTGCTCTCTTCTATCTTGTTTCTAAGCCTTCTGATATGAACGTCAACAGTCCTTTCATCGCCATAGAATTGATAGCCCCAAACCTTTTCCAAAAGGTCCTTTCTCGAGAAAACAACTTCTTTATTCGAAGCCAGTATATAGAGTAAATCAAATTCCTTACCTGTTAGTGAAATTTCTACGCCATCTTTGAAAAGTTTTCTGCCAATGGTGTTTATGGTAAAGTGATTAAACTCAAGTATATTGTTCTTTGCCTCGTCATTCGCTCCTTGAACTCTTCTAAATAGTGACTTCATCCTAGCTTTAAGCTCAAGAATATTATAAGGCTTAACTAAAAAGTCATCTGCACCATATTCAAGTGCAAGTATCTTTTTGATCTCTTCCTTATTGTTTGTCGATATGATTATGGCGACGTTTGAGTCCCTTCTGATGTCTTGGCATAGATTGAGACCGCTCTTGTCTGGCAAGTCTATCTCCATAATTATTAAATTGTACTCATTTGGCTTAAGAAGCTTTTGTGCCTCTTCAGCGCTATATGCTGTATCTATAAGATACTCATCTTGTTCTAGACTGTATTTGAGACCCTGAACAAAGGTTTCATCACTATCTATTAATAAAATCTTTTGCATATATACTCCTACCTTTTTAATACTCTCTTATCGCCAAGCCTCTTCGTTAAGTTTGCCTTGTCAAAATCTTCAAGCAAAGCAAGCGATATCTTTCTATTTGATGAGATAAGGTCCCTGTACTCAGCCAGACTTATCTCTTGATTCTTGTTTAAATACTTAATTAGCTCTTCTCTTGCATTTAAGAAGGCTTTGTAGCTTATATAATCATCATGAAGCCTGCAGATGCTCTTGCTAGCTTGCAAATCTTGGAGCGCTTCATTTAAAAATTCTGGATTGATCTTGATTTTTTCTTGTATAGCATCTTTTGTAATACCGTCGTATTTTGCTTCTTCTATCATATTCAAAACCATATTCATGGACTTTTTGTCTTCATCCGACAAACTTGGTGCGTAGCCCTTGATTGAGACTAGCTCGCCATTTAGCTCTAAGCTTCCTTCGTCAAGTATTAGCTTAAGAAGGCTTTCATATAGCTTTTGATTGTTATTAAGCTTCTTAAAGAATCTATTTTTAATCTCTTCTTTGAAAATTCCTCTTCTAAGTGGATATTTTTCGTAGTATTTATTTAAGTGAACTATTAGTTCTTCGTTCACATTGTGTATATATCTTAATGATACAGGATAGATGCCGTTCTTTAATTCATATATAGCGATGGCTCCATCATCTACAAGTTCCTTTAGCTCTTTGTCAACTAAGTCCTCGGACTTACTTAATAATTTTGCGATTTCTTTTTTATTTAAGAAATCATCTTGTCTTGTATAGATAAGATTGTTTAGAACATCTGTATCAGAGCCCTTTTCATTTATCTTAAACTCTTCAACGGCTTCTTCGTCAAAACGCTTTTTCTTCTTTGGATTAGTTTCAAGTATCACGCCGCCCGCTATAGTTGACATCGGTGAGTAGAATCTTAAAATAAATCTATCCATCCTCTTACAAACTGTTTCGCTCTCAAGAATCAATTGCGCATAGCCTTCTTCGCCCGGATTAAGTACATCTCTATCTAATAGCACTACTCTTGCTAAAATTTCTTCAGTGCCTAAGTATAAGAAGACTCTTGATCCATTCTTTATGGCTCTTTCTTGATCCTTAATGCACTCGATCTTTACATCAATAAGATTAGTGTTTTTAAGTGCATCAGGAAGACTTATAACGCTGCCCCTATGTATATCTTCTTTTTTAACGCCAGGGATGTTTAGAGCGCATCTTTGTGAGGCATAAGCCACATCTTGTGATTCTTGGTGCACTTGTATGGACCTGATCTTAGTCTTTATTCTCTCTGGATATATTTCAATCTCATCTTGTAAGGATAATTTTCCGTCCATAAGAGTGCCTGTAACTATAGTTCCGAAGCCTGATATAACGAAGACCCTGTCAATAGGCAGCCTTGGTGTATCGTTCTTTTCTTCTTTTTCAAAGCTATCGGCATGCTTCCTTAAAATATTTTTTATATCGTCAATGCCTTCTAAAGTCTTGTTAGATACCCTAACTATTTCAGAATTTTCAAGGAAAGTGCCTTTTAAGCTGTCTCTTATGTCTGATGTGACTAGCTCTATCCACTCTTCATCGACTAAATCAGTCTTAGTTAAAGCGACAAAACCGTGTTCGACGCCAAGCATAGTAAGTATGTTTAAGTGCTCAATCGTTTGAGGCATAACGCCTTCATCAGCCGCAATGACAAGCATAACAAGGTCCATGCCGCTAACACCTTGAACCATGTTTCTAATGAATTTCTCATGACCAGGCACGTCGACTATACCTACTCTTAAATCCTTTTCTAGATCAAAGTAAGTAAAGCCAAGCTCTATCGATATTCCTCTCTTTTGCTCTTCCTTTAGCCTGTCAGTTTGCCTGCCAGTCAGGGTGCGTATTAAAGAAGTTTTCCCGTGGTCAACGTGACCTGCAGTTCCAAGTATTAAATGTTTCACTATCTCTCTCCTAAAATTCCCTTAAGTTCACTCGCAATAATTTCGTATTCTTCTTCGTCAATAGTCCTTAAATCAAGTAAGATCTTGTCCTTGTATATCCTAGTAATAATCGGTACTTCAAGCTTCCTAAGTCCTTCTTCAAGCTTTGCAGCCGATATATTTTTTGGATCAATTTCAATTGCCTTTGACTTGATAAATTGGTTTGGAAGTGAGCCGCCGCCTACTTCAGAGGCTGTTTCAACTATATTTAGCTCAGCTCCAGCCATTCCCTCAAGCATTGAGAATAGTTTTTCTGCTCTCTTCTCAATTGATTCGTATGACTCAGTTATCATCTTTATAGTCGGTATTTCAAATGTTTTGTTCTTGTCAATATAATAGTTTAGTATTGTTTCAAGAGCTGCTATAGTCATCTTGTCCACACGAAGTGCTCTTAATAATTGATTCTTCTTGATTTGGCTAATGTATTTTTCCTTGCCGACTATGATGCCCGCTTGTGGGCCGCCTAAAAGCTTGTCGCCACTGAATGTAACTACATCGACGCCGCTTGCAACTGATTCCATAACAGTTGGTTCGTGCTCAAGACCATAGTCCTCTAGATTAATTAAAACGCCTGATCCAAGGTCTTCAATTAGTGGTAGATCCCCCTTTATAGTAGCAATTTCACTTGCGCTAACGCTTTCAGTAAAGCCTAAAATTTTGTAATTTGATGTGTGAACCTTAAGTATTGCGCCTGTTTCTTCATTTATAGCGTTTTCATAATCTCTTAGGTGCGTCTTATTTGTTGTGCCGACCTCCCTAAGTGTCGCCAAGCTTCTTTCGCAAACGTCAGGTATTCTAAATGATCCACCTATCTCAATAAGCTCGCCCCTTGAAGTGATTACTTCCTTGTTCTTGCTAAGTGTGTCAAGTACAAGCATAACAGCCGCAGCATTGTTATTTACTACAAGTGCCGCCTCTGCTCCAGTAATCTTCTTAAGCTTTTCTTCTATATGAGAGTATCTTAAACCTCTTTCGCCTCTGTCTAAGTCATACTCAAGGTTTGAGTAGCTTGATAATAGTCTCATAATATTTTCTTGAGCCGATTTTGGTAGTTTTGATCTGCCAAGATTAGTGTGGATGATGACGCCTGTCGCATTTATAACTGGTCTAAGGCTATAATTAAGCTCATCAGCTAGCCTTTGTGCTACAGCCTTGTCAATATTTTTAAGTCTCTCTCTAAGAGCGTCTTCATCAAGACCTTTCTTAATCTCGTCTCTCATCTCATCTAAGATAGTTCTTATAGTATCGTTAATAAGTCCAGCGTCGTGAAGCTCGAATAATTTCTTAATCTCTTCATTTTCCATAACTTGATCAACGCCTGGGATCATTCTAAATAAATTCATATCACACCTACTTAATTAAAATATATTTATCGTCGAATTTTTTTGCCTTTGCAATTATATTTACATCAAATGGAAGGTCTATCCTTTCCATATAAGTCTTCGCATCCTCTTCTGATAGCGATATCAACAGGCCTCCAGAAGTTTGCGGGTCGAATAATAAATCTTCCATCTCTCTTTTTATCTCAATATCTATCCTAAAGTTATCACCAACAAAAACTCTGTTGTCATAAGCACCTGCTGGCACAAGGCCCATCATCGCATAATCAAGCGCTCCCTTTAGTATAGGTAATTTCTCTGTATATAGTTCAACTGTAACATCAGTATTTCTAAGCATTTCGTATACATGGCCCATAAGTCCAAAGCCTGTTATGTCAGTACATGCGTGTACATCAAGTCCTTCCATAGCGTCCTTCGCCTTCTTATTAAGCGTTTTCATTACTAAAACCGCTTCATCTAAGGAGTCCTTATCGCATATATCTCCCTTTACAGCTGTATTTATGATGCCTAGACCAAGTGGCTTAGTTAATATAAGGACGTCGCCCTCTTTAACACCAGTATTTCTCAAAACTTTGTCAGGATGAACAAAGCCAGTAACGCTCATGCCGTACTTAAGCTCATCGTCTTGAACAGTGTGTCCGCCTATTAGCAAGGCACCTGCCTCCTTAACCTTGTCAAAGCCGCCCTTTAATATTAGCTTTAATACATTTGGTGACAAACAGTTTGGGAAGCATGAGATATTCATCGCAAGTATCGGCTCTCCGCCCATGGCGTAGACGTCTGAAAGCGAGTTTGCTGCTGCTATTTGCCCAAATGTATATGGGTCGTCAACTATTGGCGTAAAAAAGTCCAAAGTTTCTATGATGGCTCTGTCCTCGCTAACCTTGTAAACAGCTGCGTCATCACTTGTTTCCAAGCCTACTAATAGGTCTGGATCTGGCGAATTTTTTTCTAATCCTTTTAATATTTGATCTAAAACCTCCGGTTTAACTTTCGCTGCTCAACCAGATGTCTTAGCGAAACTTGTTAATTTTACATTTATATCATTACTCATACAATCACCTTCCGCTTACGCTTATATAATCTTTCATGTTCTTAAACTTGTTCTCTCCGATTCCTTCTATGTTCATGATATCTTCAATCTTTTTAAACTTATTTTTCTCTCTGTAATCAATAATCTTTTGCGCAGTCTTCTCTCCAACGCTTGGTATTGATGTAAGCTCATATAGATCAGCCGTGTTAATGTTGATCTTCTTCGTTTGAACAGAGCTTGCTGCATGACTTGACTCGCCCGTTTCGCTCGTGCCCTTCGCAGGAACTATGATTCTCTCCTCATCAACTAGCTTTTCAGATAAATTGATTAAGTCGATGTCAGCGTCCTCAGTAAGACCGCCCGCCTCTTTGACAAGGTCGTCCATACGTGTGCCAGCCTTCATCTTGTATACACCAGGCTTTTTAATCTCGCCAGTGATGTGCGTGTAGATGTAGCCCTCTTCAGTATCAGCCTCGTCCAAAGAGTCCTTGGAGCCAGTATCGAAGGCTCTATCGACCTTGACCTCACCATCGCTTTGATTAAAGAAGTCCTTATTCATTATATTTATAAATACTATTATCAGTATGACTATAAGAAATATCTTTAGTCCCTTTTTGATTTTATCGATGTCCATAGAATCACCAGATATATTATACCATAAATTTGATAAAAATGAAACAACTTTATGAACTTTTATTCATAAAGCTTTATGATGCTTGCAATCACTTATTCTTATATGCAGTCACTGTCCATAGTAAAAAGACTTATAGTAAAGCGCACCTAGACATCTTTTTTTAATAAAATTTTTGTACGATAAATCAAGTAAATCTTGTAAATAACAGTATCATAGTAAGTCATATCTAGATTAAAATTTGTAATTTTGCTAAAATATATATTTTTTTGTTAAAATTCATTTCTTAGTCGAACACTAAAAAACGTTTTAAATCCAGCTATAAGCATAAAAAAAGATATAGACCTAGTCTATATCCTATAGTGGTGGAGATGAGGGGAGTCGAACCCCTGTCCGAAAGCCCTTCCTAAAGAACTTCTCCGAGCGCAGCTTTTTACCAAACTTCACTAAGACCAATTTAAAAAGCAAAATAAAGTCTTAGCTAGCTTTAAAATAATCTCTTAACTTTTAAGCTTGGCTAAAAGATTTTCTCGTCTAAGTTGACCCAATATAAAGCCGAACGAGAAAACTCTATATTGAGAGCCGCCTAACTAGGCAGCGTATGCAAAATTATTGTTTTCTGCGTTTATATTTTTTTGACAGATGTAACGTATCCATCGACCCGGCTCGCTATTCTAAATTCCAAACCCCCGTCGAAACCAAAATTCATCCCCGTGTATTTATTATTACCCAGAAGCGTTTTTTCTCTAACGCGTCTATGGCAATAGTTATGGGTGCACGAGGCACCCAATGCTATATATCCATTTGATAAATTCTATATGTTATGTTGATCTTTGCACCAAAGCTTTCAACGTCGTTCATCATGTCTCTGTTGTATTCCCAAATTGTTGATCCTTCAAGCTCTGTGTAGCCTTTTTTAACTGCGTTGATGTATGTCTTTAGGTACATGACGCTTGTAACGCCCTTCTTTTGATACTCAGGCACTACGAATAGAACGAAAAATCTGATTCTATCGATCTTTCTCTTGTGATACAAGAACTTTATAAAGCCAAATGGAAGTAGTCTTCCCTTCATCTTCTTGATGGCTTGGTTATAGTCTGGTAGTGTTATGTTAAAGCCGATTGGTTCATCTGTTTCGTTGTCTCTGGCTATGAATATAAGCTCAGGATCGGCATATGGTTTTAGCTGCTTAACTACCTTTCTTATCTCTTCTTCGTCAAGTGGAGCGAAGTCGTCCCATTCTTTTGGCATAGCCTTTTCAATTACATGCATAATGTCTGCCGCATCGCTGTCAAGTCTATTGAAATCAATATTGTCCACTCTAAAATTGAACTTCTTCATTGCATATGGAACAAGTTTTTCGAATCTTTCAATGTTGGTATCTTCAATGGTATCTTTATATGCATAGCAGTCAAAGTACTTTTCGAAGCCATATTTCACGAAGAAATCATTGTAGTAACTCTTGTTGTATGTGTTCATTATGTATGGTTGATCCTCAAAGTTATCGACTATAAAGCCTCTGTTGTCCTCGCCGCCTGGCAATGAAACTGGTCCTTTTATCTTCTTCATGCCATGTGCCCTCAGGTATTCTACTGCTGCATCAAGAAGCTTTTCAGCGTATTCGTAGTTGTTTTCGCACTCGAATTGTGAGATGTAGCCTTCTTTAAAGCCGTGGTAGTCATTAATGATTTCGTTGATGCCAACTAAAAGTCTTCCAACTACTCTGTCTCCATCGTAGCAGATAAACTTTGTATTTGGGCCTGCGTTGTTTAGGTCGTTGTCCACGCCTTGTAAATATTTTAAATATTCTTTTCTAATTGGCGGAACAAAGTTTTTGTCCCCTTCATATATATCATAGATAAAATAAGCAAACTCCTTTAAAGTTTTTTTGTCAGTAACTTCTTTTACGCTAATCATTGTTACCACTCCTTTTTATTTCTAAAAGCTCATAAACATCCGAGCTTAAATATTTTTTACAAGCCGAAAAATCATTTTCGTAGCACTCTCTGACCTTCGATGCGCTGATGACTTCGCCATCTATAGTCTTTCTCTCAATAAATTCAGTCGCTATACCATATTCAGAAAGTATTTTCTTCATCATTTCATTATACTTTTCAGTAACTTTGTCAATGGGTTCGCTGCCAAAGTACCTCTTTTTGATATTCAAATCCTTTGCAATGCGCTTTGCGAATATCTTTGCGTCAAGCTCTGTATATACCTTAAGCCTATCTGTATCCTTCTTCAAAAAATATGTTGGGAAGGTCGCCCTCGATATGATGTAAGGGCCTGATTTATAAATTTTTACACGATTATTGTCTTGATAATGCTTTTTAACTAGCTCATATCTATCCCTAGTACTAAAGTATGAGGCGTCCTCTTCCAAAACAAAGATGATCAAGTCACGAGGGTCTTCTAAGGCTTTATCTACTAGGTACTCATGACCAAGTGTTAGTGGATTTGCGTTCATGACGATTGCATTGTACTCATCTTTATCAAGATCTTTTTTAATAGTCTCTACCCAATCGGCATATTTAAAGAAACCGCCTTCAAGTAAAATAACGTCTTCAGTCTTTTCAATGACATCCATGGATAAGGAAGTAAAAATGTTTTCATTTTTTGCCTTCGTAAAGACAAAGTAGCTTCTATATCCACTGGCAATAATCTCTTCAAGCGCACTGTTAATAAGCTCTATCGCAAGTCCCTCGCCTTGATATTTATCCTCGATGTAGAAGAATTTAATTAAATTCTTCTTAACTGATACTGTAGCGATTATATTACCAGCATCTCTTATGATGTAGCTCGCATCAACATCTTCGTATATAACATCTCGCTCTAATAAAAAATCTCTAAGAGCCGTTTCGCTTGATGAGCCTTTTATAAGTTTATCTACATAAAACATGATTAATCCACTATAACGCCGCCGCCTACAACAGTTCTGCCATCGTATACAACGAGGCTTTGTGAAAGAGTTATCGCTCTTTGCGGCTCTTCAAAAGTAACTGTGTAAGTACCGTCGTCATTCTTCTTTATTTTTGCTTTTTCATCATTTGATCTATATCTAACTTTTGCTGTATATACCTTGTCTTCATCGATTTCGTCAATCGAGATCCAGTTCACATCTTTAATTATTGCAGTCTTTTTGAATAAATCCTCTTCTGGTCCAAGAATGATCTCGTTATTAATTGGATCTATCTTAGTCACAAAAGCTCTTTGACCCAAAGCAACATTAAGTCCGCGTCTTTGGCCTATAGTATAGTTTCTAATGCCATCGTGCTCGCCTAAAGCCTTGCCGTTCTTGTCTTTAATAAGGCCCTTCTTGCTAATATTTTCAGAATATTTATTTAAAAATGCCTTGTAATCATCATTTGCAATAAAGCATATCTCTTGCGAGTCCTTTTTATTGTATACAGGTATACCCGCTTCCTTCGCTATGGCCCTAGTTTTGTCCTTGTCCATGGCGCCAACTGGGAAGATTGCGTCTCTTAATTGATCTTGCTTTATATTGTATAGGAAATAGCTTTGATCTTTTCTAATGTTTGTAGATTTTTGAAGATAGTGAGTGCCATTTTCATCGTATTTTTCAACATAATGACCAGTCGCAATAAAGTCAGTATCAAAGTTTTTCATCTCATCGTGAAATCTCTTAAACTTGATATTTTTATTGCAAAAAATACAAGGGTTTGGCGTGTGACCAAGCTCGTACTCGCGGATGAATGGCTCAATTACCTTCTCCTTGAAGTCTTCTTTATAATCAACCACGTGATGCTCTATGCCGAGGTAGTCCGATACACGCTTTGCGTCCTCTATCATCTTTGTGTAATTGTCTTTAATAATATCGTCGCATAAATTAAATGTGATAGCTACTACATCGTAGCCAGCCTCTTTTAGTAAATATGCGCTGACGGAGCTATCGACCCCGCCCGATAAAGCTATTAAAACTCTCTTCAAACTATTTCGTCTCTCTTTCTATCAAATCAACTAAATCTTTTGCTAATTTCTTTAATTCATCTTCATCTTCGCCTTCAAGCATGACCCTTAGAAGCGGCTCAGTGCCTGATGGTCTGATGACTACCCTCATGTCAGGATTGTTCTTTGTTAAATAATCTATAGCGTTTTTAACGCTTTTTATCTCTAAAACTTTATTTTTTATCTCATCAGTAACTTTTGCGTTTAAAAGCACTTGTGGATATGTTTTCATAAGTCCATTTAATTCAGCGGAAGTCTTTTTTAGCTCGACCATGGCATTTATTAAAAATATCGCGCTTAAAAGACCATCGCCAGTATTTTGGTAATCCTTTAGTATTATGTGGCCCGATTGTTCTCCGCCAAGTGATAAGTCGTCCTTAATTAGCTCAGCTAAAACATATCTATCGCCAACGCTAGTCACATCAAGCTCTACGCCAATAGTATCAAGATACTTCTTTAGGCCAATGTTTGACATTATAGTCGCAACAAGTTTTTTTTTCTTAAGCTTGTCATGCTTTTTCAAATATGTTGCAAGCGCTGCTAATATATGGTCTCCGTCCATGGTCTTGCCATCAGAGTCAACCACTTGTAATCTATCTGCATCGCCATCAAAGGCTATGCCTATATCTGCCTTATTATCTTTAACAGTTTCTATAAGCGATTCCAAATGAGTTGATCCACAGTTTTTATTGATGTTTCTGCCATTTGGCTCGCCATGAATATATATCATCTCAGCGCCCGATGCGTTTAAAACTTCTTTCGCAGTCACGTAATTTGCTCCATTAGACATATCGCAGACAATTTTAAGGCCGCTGTAGTCCTTCATAAGTGAGCGTAAATAGCTTATATACTCAGTTTTGTCGATTTCATCAGTGATGTAATTACCGAAACGCTCTGGCTTTTTAAGCTCTTTGTCATTTAGCATATTTGTTTCAATCGCTTCTTCAACTTCGTCAGCAAGCTTGTAGCCATCCTTGTTAAAAACCTTTATGCCGTTGTATTCATAAGGGTTATGCGATGCTGAGACAACGATGCCGAATAAAGAATCATTTTTGCTAATGATGTAGCTTGCTTCTGGCGTCGATGATACATTTAAATCGTATACATCAAGTCCCATAGATGTGATGGCTGCTGCAAGTGATAGCTTTATCATGTCCTTTGACTCTCTTGTGTCGCTCGCTATAAAAACTTTGTTACCCTCGCCGCCAATAAAGTAGTCTGCTATATATTTACCTAATTTGTATGAAAATTCACTAGTTAAAAACTCGCCAGCGACGCCTCTAACGCCGTCTGTGCCAAATAATTTCTTCATTATTCTTCCTCCATATATTCTTTAAGAAGCGGGAGCAAAGTTTCTCTGTCGTTCTCAAGCTCGCCCAAACTCACCATTTCTTTAATTTTTCCAAGTGCGTGTGCAAATTTTTTGCCCGGCGCGTAGTCCATAGCAATCAAATCGTCGCCGCTAACAGCAAGTTTCAGCTCACCGCTTTTGTCAAGACTATCCTCTATCTCTTTTATGTAAGCCTCAAATTTTGTGATATTATCAAGCTCTCGGCCCGGTCTCGTCGCAATACTATCTGCCCTAATTAAATCAAGGTAGCGATAGATATTGTCCTTGCCATAGTAATTGTAAAGCCTTCTCACAGCCTTAATGCCAAAGTTCGGGTCCTGCTTCATGTGCTTTAAGATGAGGTCATGAACTAGATTTATAGTCTTCTTATCATAATTAAATTTTTTTAAAATATCGACTGCCATCTCGGCGCCGACCTTGTCGTGATCGTAATAGTGCGATATGTCCCCATCTTCAGAGCGTGTCAATGGTTTTGCAACATCATGAAATAAAGCCGCAAGACGCGTTGGCAAATCCTTTTCAGTTGCTTCAACCGCCTTCATCGTGTGAGTAAATAAATCATAGCTATGATAAGGATTGTTCTGGTCGTAGTGAAACTCCCTGTCAATCTCAGGAAGAACTTCCTTCAAAATGCCCAGCTCATGCATAAGTGTAAAAGCGTAATGAACATTGTCAAGAAGCAAAATCTTGTTAAATTCTTCACGAAATTTGTCCTTCGAAAGAGTTTTTACAAATGGCACAAATTTTTTCGCTGCCTTAAAAGTTTCTTCCTCTATCTCAAAGCCAAGCTTCGCCGCAAAGCGCACTAAACGCAGTATTCTTAAGTAATCCTTAGCAAAACTTTCATACGGATCAATCACCGTTCTTAAAATTTTTGCATCAAGATCCTTTTTTGCATCCATATAGTCATAAATATTTTTGCTCTCATCCATTAGCATAGTGTTTATAGTAAAGTCGCGCCTAATAAGGTCTTCCTTAACATCACTCGTAAAGCTTAAAGTGCTTGGATGCCTGCCATCAGCATAATCATCCTCACGCCTAAAAGTAGTTATCTCAATTGCATTCTCGCCCTTAATCTTGACAGAGCCATATTTCATAAACTTAGTATCAAGCTCATAGTCACATAAAAGATTTATTATCTCGTCAGGCCTCTTCGCTGTGCATATGTCTATATCGTAGACATCCTTGCATAGCAAGTAGTCCCTCACAGCACCTCCAACAATGTATGAGCAGCCCCCTAATCTTTTCAAGATATCAATCGCGTAATCTAAATTTTTCATAATATACAATAGATTATATCACATTCACAAGAAAAAATCAAAAATATGTAAATGCAAAGAAAAACAGCCACATAATGTAGCTGTTAATCCCTTATAAAATTTCTTTTAATTTTTCGCTTTCGTATAAATAATAATCCTCTACTCTATCGACCTCATAATCAAAGTCATCGATGACCTTCTCAAGTGCTTCTCTGTTCTTGATCGAAGTGGCTAAGCTATTGCCACAGGATGAAGAAAGATCTCTTGGCGTAGGTATGATGAGTGAATCGATGCCGATCTCTTTGAGTTTATTATTTAGCATAAGGCACGACGATATCGAATAGAATGTTACTATGACAACGTTATTTTGTTGCTTTAAGCTCAAAGTCTTCTCCATCTTCTTTAACTGCTACTTTATAGCCAGCATTTTCAAGAAATCTTGTAACATTTTCTTTAGCAACTTCTATATCAACTAGAACTGTAAAGTCCTTTGTGCCTTTGTCTGCTTCATTTTTAGCTAAAATAACTGGTTCTGGACAAGAAAGTCCTCTTGCATCAATAATATTATTTGCCATTTTGAGCTCCTTTCTTTCTTTCAGCTATGATGAAGTATGCAGCGATTATTACGAATACAAATCCGATGATAACTGCAACTCTACCATTAGCAGTTGTTCCTTTACCTGATGAAGCTAAACCAAAGTTGTGTGATGCAGCTGCTCCGCATATAAGACCGATAACTGTCATGAATGCGTCTGTATCGCCTTGTGAAGCAAGTATTGTTTGTCTGATAGGGCAGCCACCAAGTAATACAGCTGTTAAACCAACTAAGCCCATGGATAAGAAGTTCCATAAGTGTTCTGAGTGGGCTACTGGTTGACCTTCGAAGCCAAATTTAAATTGACCTAAGCAAAGGTTTAAAACTAAGTTTGCTAGTACTATACCAAGTATACCATATAGGAAGTGATAGTCCTTGATTAGTATTGCATCTCTAAAGCCTGCTGCTGTACAAAGTCTTGTTCTTTGTAAAATACCGCCAACGATTAAGCCTGCTACTAATGAAATTATGAATGGTGCATGCATTGATCCAGGTCCTTCTGTTGAGAAGTGGATAAATGCTGGTTTTGCTAGCGCTAAGATAAGTAATACAACTGCAAATATTGGCATAATAAGTCCAGATAATTTTGATTGATCATGGTTTCTTCCTAAAGAATAACCTTTCTTAATAAATACAATACCTACTCCAATACCTGCAATAAAGCCTAGTAGGCCAACTACAGCGTTCATGTCTCCTCCGCCGATTCTTAGAAGCATTCTAAGTGGGCAGCCTAAGAATACTAAAGCACCTATCATCATTAAGAAGCCGTAAACGAAACGAAGTGCTGGGTTTGAGCCACCCTTTGCTCTGAATTCACCTTTAGCCATAGAAATGATAAAAGCACCTAATATAAAACCAATGATTTCAGGTCTTATATATTGAACAACTCCTGCAGAGTGTAGTCCTAATGCGCCTGCTATGTCTCTAAAAAAGCATGCAACACAGATACCCATGTTAGCTGGGTTACCAAAGTGCATAAGTAAAGCTCCAATTATACCAATAATGGCGCCTCCTATGAAGATAGTCAAATTTTGTTTTTTCTTCATAATATCCCTCCTTTATATGAGTATATCACAATTAGAGGCTATTTTTCGATGTATTAAAAAATTTTATAGTTTTAGCCTTTATTATAAGATATCGTTATCAATATTCATTTATATGATCATAATTATGGTCTTACTATTATTAAAAATATTTATAATGAGACTACTATATATAAAAATATTTTATAATTATTGAATGTGAATTCTTTATGATATATAATTTAATTAACACTATTACTATGGTAAAATTTTAAGAGAGGTGGATTATGCATTACATAGGAATCGATATAGGATCGACTGCTTCAAAGGCCGTAATCCTAGACGAAAACAAAGAAAAAATACTTCACGAAAAAATCATGCCAAGTGGCTGGAACAGCAAAGAAACTGGCGAAGAGATCAAAAGATGGATCAAATCACTTGGCTACGGCGAAGATGATGTGAAAATCACAGCGACTGGCTACGGCAGAATCAGTGTGCCTTATGCGGACAAAACTGTTACTGAAATCACTTGCCATGCCAAGGGCGCTCACTTTTTAAATCCTGAAGACATGACTGTTGTTGACATTGGTGGACAAGATACTAAGGTTATACTTGTGCAAAACTCAAATGTTACGGACTTTATTATGAATGATAAGTGCTCTGCAGGTACTGGAAAGTTTTTGGAAGTTATGGCCAATAGGCTTGGACTTTCCTTAGAGGAAATGTTTGAGTATGCTAAGAGAGGCCAATCTGTTAACATATCATCAGTATGTACAGTATTTGCCGAATCAGAAGTAATCTCGCTTATGGGTAAAGGCACTCCTCGTGAAGACATCGCAAGGGGTGTTGTTGACTCAATAGTTAAGAAAGTTGCCGCACTTGCAACAAGAAAAAATGCATCAGATAATTACTTCTTAACTGGTGGTTTCTGCGATTCAGAATTTACAGTTGAACTACTTAGCGAAAAGCTTGGCGCACCAGTAAATACACATCCAGACGCAAGATTTGCTGGAGCCATAGGTGCTGCACTACTTGCAAAATAATGATAGACGTAGAATTCTTTAAAGAATTAAGGCGTATGGCTTATGTCGATGCCGTCACTTTTAAAATGAGTGAAAATAACGTCATCGGCTACTTTGCCAAAGATATCGACGAAGCATTTTTAATGAGCTATGGCCTCGTGCCCTACCCATTTGGCTCGACTGACACAGAGATTTTAGCTTATGGCGAGTACAATACTTGCGATATGATCAGCGCGACGACCATTTACATGACAACAAAAAAGTGTCCGCTAATCTATTCTTCCAAAATCTTTTTGATCGAGGATATCTGTAAAAAATTCACTGAAGTCTTTAGTGCTAATTGCGATAGATATATCTATGAGTTTAGTGGAGATATTGCAGGGACTGATGTTGACGGCGTTATAAAATCTGTTTACGGCTTTAATTTTGATGAGAAGAAATACAAGCAAAATAAAAAAATATTTTCTAAAATCGATGAGCTTTTACTCGCAATTGAGAAAAAGCTTGAGCCATATGAGTACAACATAGTTAAATACTACATTCGTTACGTGGCTGATCCTGAAAAAAGAGTAAAAATTCTTGAAAGGGTTTTAGAAGATAATCAAAAAAACATTAATATTAAAAAAAATAAATGTATTAATGTCGCCTGTCCAGAAATAATTCTGGATGAACTCAAAGGCCCTATATCTGAGAGCTACAAAAACATTGACCTAGCTCCAAGGGGCTGCATATTAAAAGGAGGAAAAAATGGATAAGAATCATGAAATGTGGACTAATCTAGGCATGGACGTTGAAAAACACGATATGCTATGTGAAGTTTTACCAGGAGCTTTTGGAGATGTATTCCTAAGCCAAGAAAACAGACCAAAGGGTATGGACTATTGGAACATGGTAGTTGGAGACATACACGGTATAAGACCAGCTGAATTAATCGAACACCAAAAGAATGGTGGCAAGGTAGTTGGAACATTCTGTATACACGTACCTGATGAAGTGCCTATAGCAGCTGGAGCAATAGTTACAGGTCTTTGCAGTGGATCTCAATTCTGGGTACCAGGCGGAGAAAAGAAGCTTCCTACAGCAACTTGCCCACTAATCAAAGCATCACTAGGAGCAAGATTTGACAGAACTTGCCCATTCTTCAGAATAGCTGACCTATTTGTTGGTGAAACTACTTGCGATGGCAAGAAAAAAGCTTGGGAAATATTAGCTGAAGACGCTCCTATGTTTATCATGGACATACCTCAGATGAAGAGAGACGAAGACTTCGAAAAATGGGAACAAGAAATCAAACGCTATATGAAGAGAATCGAAGAGCTTACAGGTAATGAAATTACTGAGGAAGGACTAAGAAAGGCTATACATATAGTAAACAACAAGAGAAGAGCTTTGAAGAGACTTAATGAATTTAGAAAGAACGATCTAGTTCCAATAAGCGGTAAAGACGTTCTAGTAATCACACAAGTTGCTTTCTATGATGATCCAGAAAGAACTACCGAAATGATTAACAAGCTTTGCGATGAACTTGAAGAAAGAGTTAAGAACAAAGTTTCAGTTTATAAACCAGGTGCAAAGAGAATACTTCTTACAGGTACACCACTATCTATTCCTAACTGGAAGATGCACCACATCATCGAATCGCTTGGAGCAGCTGTTGTTTGCGAAGAAATGTGTACAGGAATTCGTTACAGCTACAAACTTGTTGAAGAAGATGCGGGTGCTGATATGGATACTATGGTTCACAATCTTGCACAAAGATACCTTGGCAGCATAAACTGCGCTTGCTTCACACCAAACACAGCAAGAATCGACGACATAGTAAGACTTGCTAAAGAATACAAGGCAGACGGCGTTATTGACCTTAACCTTAAGTTCTGTAACCTATATGACACAGAAGGCTACTTCGTAGAAAAAGAACTTAACAAGCTAGGTATACCAGTTATGGGTATAGAAACAGACTACACAGACGAAGACGCAGAACAATTAAAGACAAGAATCGGCGCTTTCTTAGAAATGCTTGACTAATTTAATGAAAGAGCTTAGGCAATACATTCTCTTAGGAGATTCCAGTTCAGCGACAAAACTATACTATCTACTTAAAGATAATGGCTTTGAAGTAACCATAGCACCAACGCCGAGAAATGCAGACCATTGCTGTGGTTTGTGCATTATATACGAAGCTAAAGATAGAGAAAAGATAGCGATGCTCGCAGAAAAAAATTCTATAAAGATAGATAGATTTTGGGAAGACATCGTAAGAGATGATCCAAATAGAATGAGATTTTGCTAATATAAAAGGGATAGACAAAACGTCTATCCCTTCTTTTTCTTAAATCTAGCTAATAATTGTTAAAATTATAGCGAGCATTATTAAACCTAAACCAAGAACAAATTCTATCAGCCCTAGTTTTTTAGCATAAGAAGCATCTCTTCTTTTATATAAAACATCTAAGTTAAAAGAATTTATCAAAGAATATTTCTTTCTAAAATAGATAAGATATCCGAATGTAGAAAAGACTGTACCTAAGATAAATAATAATATTTTCAAAATCAAGATAAGTTTCTACCCCCTAAGATAAACTATACTTCCCTATTCATTAATATAGTTTTAAAATTTATACCATTCAAGTAATAATAGTCCACGCTTTTGAATGGTTTATTCTTTAGAGCATAGTCTAGAAAAATCTTATCCCCTTCCCAATGAGGGCTATGATAAAATTCATCCTCACTCATAAACTTAAGACTGCCCTCAGAACATTCTTTCATCATGCCAGTATAATCATCACTGTAATATACATACATTTTATCATAAGAGTCAGCATCAAGGTCAATGTAGCGAACCTCGCCCATGTAGTAAAAAGTCTTAAGCTTGAGATTCGTCTCCTCATAGACCTCGCGCACAATGCACTCATCCTTCGACTCGCCCGGCTCAATCTTGCCGCCTACGCCAATGTACTTGCCATGATTAATATCGTTCTTCTTTTTATTTCTGTATAAGAACAAAAACTTATTACTATTCTTGTCCTTGATATATATAACAGTGTAAGCTTGTTTTAATTTCATAATAAATTATCGTTTATTTACAAAATTTATTCCAAAAATCTACCCAGCTGCCATGTACTTCTCTTTGGTCAATGTAAATAAAAGTATCTTCATCATACCAATCATGGTTAACTATATCGTCAATAGTCTCAGGAACAAAAAAGTTGAAAAATTCTTTCTTGAACGAACTTCCATACTGTAAATAATATGCACCTACCATCTTTGTAAAATTGGTTTTCTTTACATCTTGTGGTTTATACAAAAGTGCTTCTCCAACCTGATTTAAATCAGGGCTTACTTCAAGAAAAACTAAACTTAAATCATCTTTCTTATAGCCAAGTATAAAACTTCTGTATTTATAGGAAACGGTACGAAGCACTACGAAATTCGCACCACTAATATCTTCTGAATAAGCATAAACTATTTTATATTCCGAACCATTATCTACTTGCTTATCAAAAATTTCTCTCATGCGATTTTTGTTTTCATTGCTTTTTACATTATCTAACTCAACTGTTTTTTTTCCACCAAATAAATTAAACAATCCCATTTTATTGCCTCCTATCATAATTTTAATTTCTTCTGTTAGTTATAGTATTTTTGCGTTATTCCATTTATTAAGTCAGTATAAACAAACTCAATAATTCCATTCTCTTCAAAAAGCCTTAAATGATAATGTATTTTTAAGCCGCTAACTCCTAAAGCATCTAAAAGATCTTGTGCCGTCTTTGCTGTAATGCCAAGCATTATAATTATTTTCAATCTTGCAGGATTACTTACTAAATTAATCTCTTTTAGTGTGCTTAATATGTGAACCTCTTTCATTTTCACATCATACTTACCATCTTTAGATATAAAATAGCATAAATTAATTCAACAGTCAAGTATTTTTTAACGTTAAGTTATATTTATTTTATCTATAATTATCCTTGGAAAATAAAAAAGCTACTAAGTATAATACTTAGTAGCTAAGCTATTCAAATAAACAATCTTCAATCAATTCTATATTCTTTAATTTTTCTATCCACTCTTTCGGTATGGCATCATATCCATAGATAATACCTGCAAATCCTCCTGTGACTGCAGCTGTAGTATCTGTATCATCACCAAGGTTTACTGCTTTTAATACCGCATCCTTATAATTATCTGTATTTAATATACACCATAGCGATGCTTTTAGCGTATCAAGTACAAAACCACCTGATTTAATTTCTCTTTCATCAATATATTTTATGCTATCATCAATATATTTCTCGCCCTTAATTAATTTTCTTGCTATATGAATATATTCTATGCAAGCATTTTTTGATATTTCATGTGCGTGTGTTATAGCTGAAACATTGGCAATGTCTTCATCTGATGCTTCTGTAAATGCTAGTGGAAGTATCCTCATAAGTGATCCATTACCATTATCATGAAAGCCGTCCAACCCATGTCCAAGCTCAATAGCTCCGCGCGTTGTGCCTCCTACATCAAATACTTCGCCATTTGCAGTGAATTTGTCTTCATATAACCATGCTTCAAAATTCTTACGTATATCTTTTAAATCAATGTATCCCATGTCCTTAATTGACTTTGCTGTGGCTAGTGTTAGCGATGTATCGTCGGACCATGTGCCTGCCTCTTGATTCCATGTGCCGTGGCCAATCATATCTGTGCAATTATATGTGTGTCTTTCTTTGAACTCGTATGGCACGCCTAAAGCATCTCCAATCGCAAAACCAAATATAGCTGATTTTAATTTTGACATGAATCTCCCTCCATATTCATAGTGATTTGTATACAAAAAAGGACCAAGTAATTGAAAATACTTAGTCCTAGGCTGGCGCGCCATTGTCTACTTATACGAACCACTTTTTCGCATATGGATCAATATATGTTAGCGTCTTTGATGTATGCTAAATATCTAAATATCTAAATATCTAAATATCTAAATATAAATAAGTATATGTAAAAAAATATAGTCACTATAAAAATAAGACATTGGCAGCCTTACCACGTCGTAACAGGAAGATATAGTGACTATATTTCTATTATACATATTTATATTTTAATTGTCAATACTTATGTCAATTTATTTTTCTTCTTTTTTAACCGCTTGTTCTAACATATATACAATCTGAGCGTTTAACGTTCTTTGATTTTCTACAGCTAGCTTTTTAAGTTTTTCTTTCAACTCTTCGTTATATCTCAAACAAGTCATTACTCTTTCTTCCATTTTTTCTCTCCTAATTAAAATTCTATTTCGCATCCATTATATTTAAAATTCTTTACTAGCTCCATTGCTTTTTGCATTTCTACTATAAACTTTGCAGTTTCATCAATTTTACTTGCTCCAATACTGCTCCAATTAACTCCTAATTCTACTACTTTAGATGTATAAGATATTTCTTGTATTTGTACATCAAGTCCGCCTATTTCTTGTCTTAATTCTTCTCTTACTCTTTCTAATTCTCTTTTGTAATCGTCGTAATTAACTTTTTTTAATTCTTTTGTCATTTTTTATTCCTCCTAAATTTTTATGTATTTCTTATTTGATATCTTTATTATATCACATTGATATCAAAATGTCAAGTACTTTTTTAATATTTTTTTAATTTTTTAAAAAATCCGTTCAAACCCACTGATTACTACATTATTTTTTTAAAATATTTTTTTCTCAACTCCACTCAATTCTACTCAACTCTTTTAAAAACCGCATAAAATCAATAATTTCTACCGATTAATTAAATTCCACATAATTCTACTCAACTCTACTCAACTTTACTCAACGCAATAAAAAAAAGAGGCGTATTTCTACGCCCCTCACTTTTGCCGCCGACATTAATGTCGCCCGCAAATTATTTAATACTATTTTGCACATTATGCAGCTCATTCACGGCACTTTCAATAAGTATCTTTGCTTCTTTTTCATCAATCTTTGGATATCTCTTCACTAACTCATCATAAACCCACTTATATTTTTCATCGCCTTTACCCTTGCCGACGAATATTTCCTCAGCAGCCGTTACTAAAGTATCCACTATCAATTTAAGTAACATCATATTATTCTTATTCTTAGACTTTTTAATATATGGCACTAGCACCCCAGTTATTATCGAACCTAAAAACGCTATTACCGCAAGTATTATATTTACTAATATCTCTTTATCCATCAATATCCTCTCCCTTCAAATCTTCGTCAATGTCACTATCGCTATCTGCGTGTTTTATCTCTTTGCCTTTAATAAAGGCTAGTCCCCAAAGCTCAGCCGTTGTGAAGCCGAACCATGCAGCTATTAAAGCATCCGATACATAAGAGCCTCTATAATTGATATATAGTACCGCCATGCAGAATAGCGCATTCATCGCGATAATCATTGCTACTATCCATTTACTAAATCTCATTTTATTTTTATTTCCCTAAGCGCATTATCCCAGCCGACTGTATAACCCAGCTTTTCCAATAGCTCGCGCGCTTGTACATAGTTATGTCCGTCGATCAGCTTGCCGTCGACCGTGAATTTTTTATTGTTAAAATCAAATTTCACTCTACTTGCATTATCCATAGCTCCGCCCCCTTTATTTTGTAAATCTTTCATCAGCCTATCCCACGGAAATAGCGGACCAGGGCAGTTTGGCTTCTCCTTTGGTGCTACCTCATAATGACCGATTATATGCTCGCGATCTACAACTATATCATGATGGTATTTGCTCTTAACCTCGTTTATGATGTGCCTGTGCAGCCATAACGTCGCTTGATACTGCTCCTCAGTCAAAGCGCCTCTACCCTCTTTGTAACTATAGCCCTCATGCTCAATCGATACCGTAAATAGATTCGCATTTACCGCCTTGCCTCTAACTATTGAGTTCGTGCTATTCTTATAGTAATACTTTCCTTTGCTGTAGATAGCCGTGCCGTTACACCAACTGCCATTACGTATATCCACCAATTGATATATATCGCCATTTCTCGCGACTACAAAATGAGCGCTCGCCTTTGATGCTGGATTGCACAGCCAACTGACAGCGCCTTGAACAGCGCCCTCAGTTATGTGGTTTACTATCATGATAGGAGTTTCTCCACCCCTGCCATTAAAATGGTTAGGGCTCATTCTCCTAATTATCTTTCTTTCCATCTAAGCACCTACCTATTCATTGCCTGTTGTATTAAGAAGATTATAAGTCCAATCCACGCTCCTATGACTAAGTTAGTAAAGTGCTTAACACTTTGCGCTATCTCGTCCACTTTTTGCGTTAAATTGCTTATCCTCTCATCAATAGTATATCTGTAGTGCTCAAGTTCATCTAGCCTTGACGAATGATTATCCAACCTCTTATCGTGTGCTTGTATCTTTTCTTCTACGTTCTTTCTGTAAGTTTCGCATTGTCTGTCGTCCATAGCACACCTCTAATCAAAGAAAATGCCTTGCTTCATCTTCTCAACTTCTTTTTCCACTTCTTTTCTAAATTTCTTTGGCACTTCTTCAATTGTTCTAAGCTCATTAAAAACTAAATAAGCATACACCTTAATTCTTGTTTTTGACATCTTCATCGTCTCCTTTCACATCTTTTGGTTCTTCTCCATCTGCATCGTGCGCTTCCTGTAATTCTGCAATCGACATCATAATTACGTCAATGGACGCCTTTATTTCGTCCAACTTGTCCGCATTGTCCATCGTCATTTCTAGCGCCGCATCTGATAGTTCCTTTAGGTTCTCCGCCGATGGAATAAACTCCACCGCGCCCTTTACCTCAGCCTCTTTAAGTATTGTTATCATCTCATCACCTCAACTTATCTATAGCTGTAGCCGATAGCGTTTAAGTAGCTATCGCCCGCGTCTTTGCCTCTCACTACCTCAACCTTTAGACCAAACGCCCATTTAGCAGCCGTCTTTTTGTCGTTCTTAAGAGTGTAGATCTTTTCCATCATCTCCGTTACTTCTTCCCACGCTGGCGCTGCATCGTTTGCGTTGTTACATACGTAAGCCTTAAACGTTGATTTTTCATCAATCTTGCGTGATACCGATACTATCGCTTGCGTTACTTTTGCATTAGTCTCTTTTTTAAATACATAGCCGCAGCCGTTTATGGCCTTGTTAAATGTAACTAATTTTGACGATACACCCTCGTTCGCATCAGTCGCTTCTATCTTTATGGAGATCTCGCCCGCAGGTATCTTTGCGAAGTCAAGCTTGCTAAATGTATATGTCTGCTCCTTGCCTAGTTCTACTTCTTTTTTAAAGTCCAAAACCTTAGTGCCAAATAATATTCTTACGTCGCACTTATCGCCCTCAGCATCAGTTACTTTGTATTTAAAGCTAAACGGTTTATCTTGCTCGCCGAATATAGCTTTTTCAATGACTATTTCAGGCGCACTGTTAATCCTTGCAAATGTATATCTTCTGTAGCTTGTCGCCTTACTATCAGTCGCCGAGATCTCAATCTCATTACGTGCGTTTAGTGCAAGCGCGTTGAACCTAGTCGCATCAATCTCTATATCATAGTTAGTATTTAATTTAATATTGTTAATAGTTTTAACAATACTGCCGTTAAGCTTACATACAACATTTACAGTATCGCCGTCTTTATCTCCTACGCTTAAACTAATCTTAAATGGTGCTTTCTTGCCACCTAAATCGCTGTCACGTCCCGATATTTCAGGCGCGCTATTATTAGTGACGGTAACTACATTTGACGTTCTATAGCTACTTACTTTGCCATAACTGTCATACGCTCTAACTCTGTATTGTACGGTGTTTGAGCCCACGATGATGGTATCTGATAAGCTTCTTGATGAACCTTTATATATTTGACTAAAACCTGCACTATCCGTCTTTTTTTCTAAGATGTAGCCCGATAAGTTACCGTCTGGATCCGTAGCCGCACCCCATGTTATAACGATAGTCTCGCCACCCTTTACGCTAGTTGGCACGCTAATTGATGATGGCATATTTGGTGCACTGTTCTTTTGAGCTGCGTCTTGGCAGGCTTTTTCACATGATGATTGACAGCCTGATTCGCAACCAGTTTGACAGTTTGATTCACAATAACTTTGACAATAGTTCTCGCAACGATCTTCGCAGTCGTAGCATTGATGTGATTTTTGGCACGTTGTTTGACAGCCTTTTTCGCACGCATCTTCACAACCGAAACATTGTCCGCCTTGGCAATATTTTTCACAGTTGCCACATTCTGATTTGCTTTGACACTTAACTTGACAGCCTATTTGGCAACCTTGACAAGTCATACATCCGCAGTCTTGGACGTTACCAGCGCAGCCACCAACCGCTTGAGGCTTTATTTCCTCCCCAATCTCCAGCCCTAAATCCTTTATATCATCTTCTTTTAAAGCCATTTTAATTCACCTTCCTTTTCCATTTTCATAATCCTATACATCTTCTCAATACACGCACGTTCATACCAGCACATCACATAGTCCTGAATGTGTAAGTCTTTATTTTTAAAGTAGTTATTTATTGAGCAGCCCCCATCGCATATTCTGCGCTTGATACAGTCGTCGCAATATTCTTTCTTAGAGCAATAAACATTCATAGTATCAAAACTACCCGCAAGTTCTAAACGCTTAGCATCGTCAACTCCGCTATAAATATTGCCTATTAAAAACTTATCGCCTACCTCATGATTCTCGACCATTTCCTGACAAGTATATATATTGCCAGTAATCCCAATAGCTGCAAACCTATTCGCACCAAGACCACAGCGTCCACAAGCAGGCAAGCCTTTACCATCTTCACGATAATCGTCATCCTTAAGCTTCGCAATCCTTTTAATATCAGCCCTTGCCCTGTCAAAGTGACTAAAGTTCATAGGCTTACGCCCTGCTTTTAGCTCCTCAATATAATAGTCGCATATCTTATCAAGCTCAATATCCAGCTCTTCAAGCTCTTTATCGCTCCAATCACTAAAGCTGTTTGGTATAAAAAAGCTGTTAGTGTAGCCCTTACTAACAGCAAACATGTAGTTATTAAATAGCTCCGTATGCGTTGGCGGGTCAATAGTCGCCCTAAAAGTCATATTAGGATGATACTTTAAAACTAAGTCAATAATAGGCTCTAAACTCTCGAAGCTACCTTTTCCACTATGATAAGGGCGATTCTCATTTTGCGTCTTTTTATCGCCGTCAATACTAAATAGCATGCCGATATTATTTTTATCGAAGAACTCCATAATTTCCTCATTTAAGAGCGTGCCGTTAGTAGTAAGGCTTAGCTCAAATTTATCGCCGTAGACGTCCCTAATCCATTCTGTGAGCGGCTTTATTATGTCTTTGTACCTAAGCATCGGCTCGCCTCCAAAGAAGTTGATAGACGGCGTTGTACCGCTTTCTAGCGCGTTACGCGCCAAGAACTTCGCCGCATCTTCAGCAACTTTGTAAGTAATCTCCTTAGGCTGTTGACAAACAAAACAATATTTGCATTTTAAATTACATTTTTGCGTTACATTTAAAAAGGCCGACGAGATTAACGGCAGTTTCATTTCTTCCGCCATTAGCCCACCAGCCTTCTTTTATCTTCATCATAGTAGCCCCAAAACTCTTCAGATTCCGCAAGCTTCTCGAACGTTATCATACCAGTATTTTCGTCCAGTCCGCCCATTCCTCCTTGCGTTCCTAGCATCATTATCTTTAAATCCAGCGCCTTTATATCGTCAGCGTTCTTTTTGACAGTTTCATCAGTCCTGCCAGTGCCCGCTAAATTAAGTAAGTCCTGTTTAGTTGCCCATACCAAGCTATCAGATATAACGAACGTCACATTCTTAGCGTCCGTAACCTTAACCAGTATGTCATTCGTAATACTTAATAACTTATCCGTCTTCGCACTAAATAAATCCGCCGCATCCCCACAGGCTATTACCCCATATAAAATCTCGCCACGGTTTGGATCTTGCGCATAAATCCCAATCTCCTTGATATAAAAACGCTCCTCAACGTCCTTATTTACTAGGTTACAGCGTACCACAACAGTACCGTCCTTATTGTCGATAACGTCCGTTATAGGGAAGTACGCCCTTGGGTCAATCAGCGTCGTCATCTCCTTTACCTGCTCCCTACTTATAGGGTCGCCCGCGCCAATCCCTATCTTAGTAAAAGTGAGCGTCTCGCCCGCCATTAAACTAGTCGATAGATGGTCTCCTAGATTCGTTGTGTGCATCGTGTTGAAAAACATCATCACCACATCCTTTCTATATTTTTTGCATTAAAAAAGCACAGTTATTGTATGCTTCAAGTAGTTGTTATACTGTATATCTTAGTAAAATTTACATTACAGACCCTTCTTTATTATCTTGACATAAAGAAAGGCAGTTGCCACATTCTTGACGACAACTTTGTCCTGATTTTTCACAAGCTGTGTTACAACTAGATTGATGCGATTTCTCGCAAGCAGTCTGACAAGTCGTACATGGTTTAGGGCCTGGTGGCGGCTTAACCGTTTGCTTTTCCCATATAATTGTATTAGCATACATAACCTTGCTTATTTCCTCGCCCATATACATTATTTTCTTAATATTTCCATTAACAACCATAAGCTACCCCTATAGTGTGAAATACAAAGTATCGCTCTTAGCCTTTTCAGCATCACTTAATTTACTATATGCATCGCTACTAAGCACAATGCAGTTTTTAAAATTAAGTATGTCTTTTCTCTCTACTTTTGACATCAATCGTGTATCTACATAAGACCTCATAGTACTTATCATATTATCCGTATGGCTTCTTTGATCGCTCCACTCCTTTTTTTCTTCATCAGTAACAGTCCTATGAGTTTCATCGTCAGTCATTTCACTTAGCTTGGTTTTTACTTCAGTTTTGTCCGCTTTTTTATTTACTTCAGCCTTTACTTCATCAATTTCACTTATTGTGGCATTACCAATGTCATCTACAAGACTTTTTAATGAAGCATACTCGCTACTGTCAAGCTTACCCTTCAGCTTTTCATCCACATCACTAGTCTTAGCATAGCCCGATAAGTCAACACTGCCACTACCAGCCTCAACAACCACATCACCAGTCATGCCGTTTACACTAGTCACCTTGTTTTTTTGCGCACCGTCCTCGATATTGTCAAGCTTATTTTTTAAAACATCCGTAAAGTCATTAGTACTTAAGCCTTTACCGTCAATCTTACTTACTTTTTTGTCAATGTCTTTGTTGAGCGCCGTTAACATATTAACTAAAGCCATTGAGCTCGGCACAGTGTTACTATCCCTAAAGATGTATTTATCAGTTATCTGCGTTTTATCAATCTTTGACTTAAGATTTTTTATTATAGTGCTTACGCCCGATTGATTTTTTTCAAGCTCAGTCGCAATTTCCTTAAGCGTATCCAGCTCCTCAGGCGCTCCATCAATGACTTCGCCTATCCTATCATCAATCATCTTCTTTACGCCGCTTCGTAAGTCGCCATCGTCCATCGTTATGCAATCCGCATCAGTTATCACGTCAACGTCAGTCTTGATCTCTACGCCCTTTGCGTCCCTGTCTACGTGCTGCACCCTAATTTTCTTTAAATTACTCAATAAATTCACCCCTTATCATACCTATATCACTAGCTAAGTAGCCGTCCTCGCCCTTAGACATTAAATTGCCATGCGCTTGTATTGGCCATGATTCTATTACCGTACTTATCAAATATCCCGCTACATACGCGTCCAGCTTGCTGTTTATTTCCGTTGGCTCATATTGCTTATACGTCATGTGCATATGCCTACGCCTTAGCCCCGCTACATATAAATCGCTACTTACTTCAATAGTCGTAAACATCTCAATATTTGCAGGTATTATCTTTCTTAGCTCATTTAATAAAGCATTATAACCTACCTTCGTTTTACCGAGACGTAATTTAATCTTTAAAGCATACTTATCATAGATAAGCTCCATCTCATAAGTCCCTTTACCTAAGAATAAGTCCAAGAACTGTCTAAGCGTCCTATCCGTCCATATAACAGTAGAATTCCACTCAATATACACCTTAAGCCTTCTATCTTCTAAGCTTACACTTGGTATAATACCGAGCATCTCTTCCCAGCGTCTTATACCTTCCTCATCAGCTTCTAAGATTAAAGTATTTCTCAAAGTCCTGTAGAATTCATTCCACATCAAATTGAACTCAGGATTTTCAGCCTTTACCCTTGCATAAAACTCTCTCGCCTTTCCAATCACATCATAATCCGTGTAATCTAAAAGCTCAACTCTTCTTCTTTTAATCTTAATCGCCCCCCCTATGCCTTACATACACCATCAGGCACTTTATCTAAAAAGCTTACCTCACCAATCACGGGCACTTCCTCTTCCTCAAAGGTAAGCCTTATATTCTCATCATTAAAAGACACATACTCGCAGTCAACAAAGTACTTGTCATATTCAAGAAATCTGCTAATCAAATTAGAACTTCTTAAAACAAGAGGACGCTTGCCCCAGCCGTCTCTTACTTCCTTGATATACTCACTAACTACCTTCTTAACTATCTCTAAAGTATTGTCCTTGCCATAACCCGATTGAAACACCATCTTAACCTTAACATCGACCTTTTTATGCGTAGCACCTACCACAGTTACAGTATGACCTATAGGAGCTATACCCACACCCTTTCCATGATTCTTAACTGGATCAAGGGCCGTTTGCACATCATCAATCAGTTTAGACGATGGAGTGAGACCGTCAGAGCCTGTAATTACTACCTTAACAGTTCCGCCCCCTTGCCATATAGGAAAAACCTTTACAGCACCGACGCCATCAAGTGCCATCGTCCAGCGTTCGTAGTCCTCAATATTTCCTCCGAAGTTTTTCTTTCTTACCTCTTTAAAATATCTTTCTCTAAACTCTTCTACTGTCTCATCATCTTTAGCAGGCTTTAAAAGTTCCTTTATCATAGCCACTTCATAATATCCAAACAAAGGACTTAGCTTTCCACTTTGCAGGTTATATTCACTTCCAGCCTTTTCAGCAATTAAATCAGCCTCATAGAAAGAGCCTCTCGCCACACACTCACTACCGACAATATACCTTAGCTTATTTATGAAAAATATATCGCCTATTTGAACCTTATTCGAAAACTCCCCACGAATAATCGCCTTAGTAGCTTTATATACTTCAATGCCTCTTTCTTTACCTAATCTCTTAAGATAATCAAAATTAGCAGTATCAGCAAAGGCATTTGCATATAACTCATCAAGTTCGAAATACAAAGCCTCAAGCTCCATACATGCAGGCATCAAAGCATCATATATAACAGAGCCTTCTCTTTTATCCATCTCATCCGATATCCTAGACATACATCTTTTCAGTATGTCCTCAGCATAATACTTAGGCAAGCCTAATCACCTCACTTACTTCAAATTCACCATATATACTATCAACAATAAAACTCAAGCATAAGTTATCCTTCTTGCTCATCTCATCATTGTATAGAAAGTTATGCACATCATTTATCCTATCATCATCAATAAGTGCATCCCTTATCCTATCCGTTAATATCATATACGCCCATCTCTTTTCCTTACCGAAGAGATCTTTCTTCTTTAATCCGTAATTACCATATATAACATACTCACCCTTTTCAGTGTTAAGCTCCTTATATATAGCCTGCTTTAAAGCTTCAATCTCATCGCAATAGCCGCGTATTCTCTCCCTTTCAATATCCATCTTATAAGTCTTACTAGGCTTTACCCTCTCAATCTCAAGCCTATCTTCCAAAAGTTCATTTACTTCTTTATCAATCGTAGGTATCACTATATCCCCTCCTCATGAGTCATATCATAGATAATCCCACTAGTAACCTCAACATCGCCATGTGGACACTTGCCAATCAGCTTACACTTATTAATTCTTCCCTTAAAGCTATATTCAGTGCCATTTTGTCCAACTTCCGCCGCCTCATAGCAATAGAAATATCTTTGACCACCTAAATCCTCTTCCAAAACGAAATCCTTACCGATATCTTTTGCTGTAAACACTCTATACTTAGGAGTAACAACGAATGCACCCGACACCTCAAGATCTCCATCATATAACTTAAAAGTAGGCGGGCTTATCTTTATAAGCTTGGCAAAGACCTTTCTTGCCATATTTTTCTCATCAATCACTCCGCCTGCTATCTTTTCTATAACCGTCTTTAAATTACTACTCATTACTTGCCCCCTAATGGCATTATATCCTTGTTATAAACCTTTACCGTCATTAAATGTATGCCGTCCTTTACCTTATGCGTTACACTTGATACAAACATCATACTATTAACAGCGATATCACCAATCGCGCCAAGCACAACAGGAACTAAAGAACCGCCTCTTACGTCCCAATTGCCGATAACGTCCTTAATCTCAAGAGTACGCTCTTTTCTATTTAATAGTTCCAATAACCTACTAGCCTTCGCGTCCATATCCTCACTCTTTGACGATTCAGCCATATACTGCCTAAGCCCCCACTCTTTAATATGATTCATATCTTCCTTTATGTGATACTTCATCTCTTTCTTTTCATCATCACTATGACTAAGCTTAATTCTGTTGTAGCTATTTTCAATACTCGTCTTATAGCTAAAATTACACGAATTATCAAAAGTTATAGCCTTTTCTACCATCATAGACGAGGGCTTTTTTAAGCATATCCTGCCATTCTCATCAAAAAGAGTAAATATAACGCCATTATGAGCCAAAGTCATATCATAAGCATCCTTAAATATCGTAAAATACTCTTTATTTCTGTGTATCGCGCCCTTTATCTTGTAGCCCGTATCTTCAATATCGCCAGTAATCATACCTTGACGAGAACATACCTCTTTTATGATCTCGCTATAAGTCATATCCTCAAACTTAAGCGTATCTTTATTCTTAAAATACCACATGCTATCGTAGCAAGTATTCTTTATTATCTGATTCTTATCCCTTGACTTAGAAACTATATAGCCAGTAAATATCATCTTGCCATCTTCATCATATACCTTTACATTGCCACCTTCTTGATAATCAATCGTTTCATCTTTAACAAGTTCAAACTCAAGCGTAGACGGCTCAAAGCCCATCGACCTCTTAATAGTAAAACTATCTTTAACTATAGGCTCATAAGTCACACCCCTTGATGTAATAATTATCCTATACACATCACCGCCCCCTTTTATATGTACAAAAAAGAGGCGTAAAGCCCCTTTTCTAATTTAACTCTAATGTCTTGCCCGTATAATCAGCAATTACACTTGTAATTCTATTCTTGTCCTTGATTCTCTTATAGTTTTTGATATTGCCCCCGCCTCTACGAATCGCAACATTTATAGGCTCATTCTCGCGAACCTTTACAGATGATAAAGCCTCTCTATCAGCAGTATTTACTTCAGATAAAGTCGTCTTCTCTCCGTCACTCTTCGCAGTAAGCACCTTTGTTTTAAGTGGTATATATACCTTTAAAGTGATTGAAGCCATAAGACCAGGCGCATTCTCAACCGATTCTTCATAAGAAAAGTCCTCAACCGTTGCTTTCTTAATGATGGAGTTCTTAAGCCCTCTATCGTGTCTTATAATGATAAAAGGAATTATCTTCTTTTCCTTCATCATCTTTTCAATCCCATCAACAACTGTAAAAGGCTCAATATATTCACCTACTATAGGAGCGTAATCCCTAGGTAAGAAGAAATCAAATTTAAAAGTCGTTAAGCTCGGCTTGTTTAAAACATTAAGCTCATCGCCATTTAGTAAGTCAATAGCCTTGTTCTTGCCCTTATAATTCACTTCTATATCTTCAGGAGTGATAGGTAGTTTAAAGCTATCAATATAAAAATCATGCGCCCTCATTATGCCATCACACCTACCCTTTCAACCGCTTCATATAGTCCATCTTCTATTGATTTAATTATGGAGTCAGTATCAGCCGTTTCATGCACATCACCAAATGAATTATCAACATGAACATCAATCTTATCCCAAGATAAATTCTGTATAGCTCTTTGAAACATAACGTCGCGTATAGCCTTTAAATCGTCAGAATTAACTTCTAAACCATCATCAAGCTTCTTGTCAATACTTCCAGCATGACCTGCTGCCTTGCCCATACCTTTATCAATAGATCCTAATTCTTTATCATATGGAGGTATTTTTAAATCCTTAAGCGGGTCAGCCTTTTCAGCCTCTTTTTGTCTAGCTATTTCAGCTTCTTTAAGCTTAATCTCGTTAGATATACCTTGAGAAGCACTATCAATACTCTTGCCACTATTAACAAGCATATCGCCCATGCCATCTCTAATACCTTTTGCAAAGTCATCAAAATCATTAGCAAACTTAACTTCACCTACTTCACTAATATTGACACCAGGAATTAAATTAAGCCCTTTAATAACCAAGTTAATGCCCTTAATTACCCCATTAAGCATAAACTGAACCGCATGCAGTACTAATTGAATAATCCCTAGTATAGCACTAGCTACAACGCTAATAAAGCCACCTATAGCCATACCCAAAGCGCCGAAGATATTAAGCACTACAAGCTTAAATTTAAGCCAAGCAAGCGTTAAGCCACCAAGAGACTGTATCCACTTAAAAAGCAACATAATAAGCGTAAGCACGGCCGTTATTATTAAGATTATAGGATTAGCATTACATGTAATATTAAATACCGTCATAGCCGTATTTACAGCCCATACAGCCAATTGATAAGCCATAAGTGCACCAACAGCAATCTCTATCACTCCGCTAAATTCATTAAAGAATCCTAATATAGGCCCGAATATATCAATGAGTACTCCAAAAACTTCAGAAACGATATTCACAAAGCTCGAAACAAGATTGATTAAAAACTCAATAGTATTCTGCATATTCTCAGAATTTAAAAGCTCATTCCACTTAATAAAAGCACCACTTAGTGAAGCCTGTACACTATTTTTAATCTTAGTCATAATATCGTGGAAGTTCATAGGCATATTTCTAAAAGCCTCATCAGTCTTTTCAGCACTATCAAGCATCGCATTAACTATAACATCGCTTGATAACCTACCTTCTTCAGCGAGCTTTCTTATCTGACTTATATCGCTATCCATATACTTTGCAACCTTATCCAATATTATAGGAGCATTACTCATAACCGCATTTAAGTCTTGACCACGAAGCACACCACTTGCCAAGGCTTGAGTTAAGTTATACATAACAGAGCGTATACCTTCAGCATCAGTTCCTGCAATTTTGAAGTTCTTATTTAGCTGCTCAGCAAAGGTAATAAGGTCATCAGACGATTCAAAAGCATTTCTTGCCTGCATACCAAGCTTACCAATGACATCAGCCGTCATCATAAACTCGCCCCTTGATTCGCTCGCGCTCTTTCTTATCCTTGCCATAAGGTCAGCACCGCTAAGCTCTGCCTCAGTCTTTTTAAAGCTATCAGCAACCATATTAAGTCTTGTACTTACATTTTGAAACTCATCTGCACCCTGTATAAAATTCTTTATACCTTGAAAAGACAAGTAGCCAAGAGCAAGCTTCTTAGCAGCACCAACAGCCTTTTGCATAATTGATTCACTACTAGCTACAGATCGTGACATGTTTTCAATAGAACTGCCTGCACTCTCGCTATTAACCTTAGCTTCAATCAGTGCTTCATCAAGACTATGAACTCCTTCAACTGCACTTCTAAACGCCTCATTTGCTTGTTCTAAAGCTCCCTTATCAATCATGCCTTCAGAAGCCTTCTCGCAGTTCTCCAATGATTTAATCATCGCGTCGACAGATGAAATAATATTTTTTAAAACAGGCGACATAGAATCAAATAATTTAATCTCAGTATTAATCATTTCTTACTAGCCTCCTTCATCTCTTTTCCATACTCTGCCATCATCGCCCAATACAAAGCCTTCTCTTCAATACTCATATTAATGACATCAGAGGGCTTCATATTGCCTTTAGTCATAATAAACAGATGATAGCAAAGCATGGCATCATCATCTGTCCTAATTAGTTTTTTGCTTCATTTATCTTGTCATTGATATTTTCATCAAGAGAGTTAAACTCATTTACTTCAGTTGAAATCTTAGTAAATTCAGCTCCCGTGAACATCTCATTGATTAAGTCCTCTTCATTCATAACGCCGTAGCTATCTTGAAGTTCGGCACTCTTTAAATCAGGCTCAATTATAGATATTTTGATTAACTCCATATTATAAGCCTTAGTATCAAAAAACGGCTTCTTATTTCTAATAGAAACCGCCGCATCTTGACATCTTGCTAACTCCTTAGGACTTAGTAGTTTTATAGTTATAGGCTCAGAGAATCTATCAGATACAAAGACCTCTTTACTTCTCTTACCTTCCTTGACATTCTCTTTTAAAAAGCTAGATAACTTACTCATTAATCTTCCATTCCTTTCAATACCTTAAATAACTCAGGAGCATCAATGTCTTCACAAGTACCATCAATTTTTTCTTTTAAAACCTGATTATCAACATTTAAAAGAGCCATAGTTATATTGTTAAGCTTACAGTCCCTTAATATAACAGTATGACGACCAGCAGAGCTATTAGGATCATCATTAGTTATTTGAAGGTCAAAGTAAGTCTCCTTACCAGTTTTGATATAATCTAAAGTCAAGGCTCTAAATATATCTGTATTGTAGTACATCTCAGCTTCCCAGCCAAGCTTAATACCACTAGATAAATTACCCCCAATAGTTGTTCCAAGTCTTTGAAGTTCAATATTATTCTTTTCAGTCTTAGTCTCAAAATTCGTAAGTTGGAAAAGTAAGTATCTCTTACCCTTAATAGTTGCATAAGCCGCGCCATGACGACCATCAATCGCTTCATAAGCAGGCATTATTCTTTGTTCAGCCATATCTTAACCCCCTTATTTAACCCTAACAATCATATAAAGCTTTCTCATAACCATGATAGGCTTAACAAGGTAATCAACCTCAACGCTATCCTTATCATGACCAGCCTTAACCACTACATCACTAGGTTCAAAGTCTTCAATAGCTCCAAGCTTTTCAAGCGTCTTTGCGTGATTAGTGATATCAGCCCACAAGCTTATTCTACCATCTTCGTTATTTTGCACTTTGCCAATATACATGCTATTGAATATCTTCGCAATATCCATCGCTATTTGGTCAAGCACTCTAATCACTTGATTTTGTGCAAAGTCCTTATTCTTATCCTTAGTATGCTCTATAAATGAGTTTATATCCTCAAGTACTCTTACATCGTCATTGTCCTTATGGAAGACAAACTCGCCTTTGATTATAGCTTTTTCAAGGTCTCTTTGTGCTAATTTATCAGCTAAAGTATATTCACCTAAGTATAAGCTATTATCAAGACCCTTATTTACATCACAGCCAGCAGATGCACCTAAAACATAATATACAAAGCCAGCTTCTTCTTCCTTAGCCTTGCTTGTTACATTGATAACACCTTCATAGTTAGCAGCCTTATTAAATAAAACTACTTGGCACTTCTTACCAACTTCGTCTCTCATTCTCTTAGCAAAGCTTACAAATAGGCTCTTAATGCTATCATCATCACCAGCATAGCCGATAGTGTTGAAGTAGTAGCTTTCTATAGTCTTTAAATACTCACTATAATCATCAGCCTTAACTTCCTTGTCAGTACCACCAGCTAAAGCCTTTACTTCACCGCCTAATTCAGTGTAATTAGCTTCGCCCGATACATCTACATAGTCATTAGACATGATCTCATCAGTCTTCTTATACTTTTCACTTAAGACCTTTCTACCATGGAAGTATACCTCAAAAACAATATTATCTTTATTGTCAATATCTTCCTTAAAAGCTACTTCTATCTTATTTCCACCAAGACCTGCATATTTTGCAGTCAAAGTCAAGCCATTTACGGTAACTTTAGCCTTTTCACCCTTGCCATTAAGTCTATATAGATATAAAGTCTTTGCATTTAATAATACCTCTCTTACCGGTCTTAAAAGTTCATCATCAAAGCTTAAGCCCAATAGCTTCAAGCTATCCTTTTGTAACTCTTCCTTTGATAATGTAATTAACTCATCACCCCAGCTTAAAGGCATAGCAAAAGTCGCATATCCTCTATCGCCAAATATATTAGATGGTCTTCTTACAGATACAAAATTTATATAAGTACCAGGCAAAACCTTATTTTGTACTAAAAAATTTCCTCCGCCTAACATCTACTTAACCCCTTTCTTAATAAAATCGTTATAAAGCTTCTCAACCTCTTTTAGAGTATAAAGCCCATCATCATCAAGCACTACATCTAAGACATCGATATTGTAATCAAGCATAACAGCCCTTTTTATATCTGCCTTAGTATGTCTTACCTCTACATCTTTTTCTTTCTTCACTCTTTAACACTTCCTTCACTATGAAGTTTTTGCATATAATATTTATCAGATATCTTAATATAATTTACCTTAAAATTACAGCTTACATTTATCGTCATGCCTACGTCATCATAGTTAGTCTCACTACTTACATCCGATGCATATAAAGCGCCAGTTTCAGTCTCAATACTTTCTAATGCACTCATAAGCCTTAGCTTCACATCTTGTATATGAGCTAATCCATTGTCTCTTATTACTCTATCGCCCGAGCTTTTTTCCATAACTTCCTTCTTGTCAGGAATATATGTTGCACTTAAAGTGAAATTAGCCTCAAATCTGTTAGCAATAAGCCTTTTAAAGCTGCTATCTATGACCCTTATAAATATACAAGGAGTCTCTAAGCCATTCATGACATTCTTCTCATAGAATTTTATATCGCCAAACTCATTTTTTAAGCTCTTGATAGCATTTTTAACTATCTTATCATCAATATCATAGCTCACTTCATAAGACCCCCTATATATCTATCGACAGTCTTTTTAATGTACTTATCAAGCTCTTTTTTTGCCCTTTCTTCAGCAATTTTAAGCATAAATACACCATCTACCCAGCCAACAGTTATGCCATTTCCATTAACTATTCTATGACCCTTTTCAACGAACCTTGCATAAGTAGTATTGTTATATATTTCACAGACATAAGAGCCATCCGCATCTTGTCTAAAACTAGAAAACCAGCTTCTTCTCAATAAGCCTGTATCAGTTGGTGAAAGTAATTTAGCCTTTTTAACAACCCTAGCAGCAATATCATAAAGAACCTTGCTCATAAGCTCGTCTATAGTTTTATCACTTGCTTTAAGCTTATTTTCTAAATCCTTAAGGCCCTTTAAATCGATGTTTATAGCCATCTTTCCACCTCTTTTACGCTATACTCAAAATGCGAAGAATATGCCTTTACTTTACTCACTGTAAGATAATAATCAACATCATTTTGTGTAACCCTAATAAATGAGCCTGTATCAAGAAATACCTCACTAGGAGTAAATAAAGTGCTTTCCACATCACTTCTAGCGTTCTTATCGTCTAGCTCGTACTTATTGCTATTAAAGCTTAATCTGCATTTAAAACTATACGCTTCAGTATAGACCTCTCTAGTATAGCCTTCATCATCAACTCTTTCTTCCTTGGCATATAAAGAGCCTGATGCCATCATCAAGCTCTCAGATTCGCCTTTAATGCGTTTAAAGATATCTACCATACCATTCTCCTATACCTTGTAAGATAAGCCCTATATCCGTCCATTAAAGAGCCTATAAGAGCCTTAGCATTTAATATCTTATCACTAGATGTATTATCCTTATAAGTAATCGATACGTCACCTTCAGTTATAGATGCAATTGCCCCTTGAATTGCCTTTTCACTATCTTCGCCAGCTTCACCATTAACATAGTTTTTAATGACATATAAATCAAGATAGCTAGCCATAATCATGTTTACATAAGTAAACTTAAGACCTATAGGCATCTTCTCAATGTTACAATAGTTTAGAATAAATTCTCTCACACTTAAAGCGTGCAAAGTAAGCATCTCTATATCTACGCCCTCATATCCGTAGCCATTAAGCTTTTTATGGGCCATTAAGACAGCATCTTTGATATACTTCGTCTCATCATCAATCAAATACTCTTTAATAGTCTCTAATATAAGCTCCTCATTCATACCTAACACCTACTTTTTATTATTTGCTCTTCCTCTTCCTGTCGTTTTCTTTTCTTCGACAACTTCTTTGACTTCTTTATCAGCCTTTTCTTCTTCTTTTGCCGTCTCTGTTGCTTCTTCTTCAACTATTTCCATTTCTTCAACTGTTGCTTCTTCTTTAGCTTCTTTTACTTCAACATAGCCTTCTTCTTTAAGCTTAGCTATCTTTACCTCATCATCAGTGATTCTTACTAAATTTCCTCTTTCTAACTTCATACTAAGCACCTACGCATACAAATATAATCTTCTTATTTGATTCTTTAATCCATAGATCGTGATATTTTCTATAGTCAATCTTCCAAGCATCAGCCTTTTGGTTAGTATCAGGCTCAAATACTCTTAGCTTATCAGTCTTAGATATAGCTATAGGCACTCTTGCAGGAGTGATTATCCAGTTGATATCCTTTGCATCTGCTGCAGCTTTTAAACCACCAGCCTCTTGACCAGATGTCGTACCATCTAATATCTCATACTTAGTCTTAAGCCTTGAAGATGGAGCAATTCTAATTACAGATTCGTCAAGTGATTTAACCTTAAAGCTCATACCGCCTTGCTTAAAGTCAGCAACGTTGATAGATTTACCAATCTTTGGAGAATCTTCAATTAAAGCTCTTGTCTTAGTTGACATTGTTAGTATAAGTGGAACATCATCACCAACTATATCTTGTACTGCTCTTATATGCTCTCTAATCTTAGTTAATGCATTGTCAGCAGTTAAAGCAACTGCCTCAGATTGATTAGCTTTTATAGCGATATCAGCAATAGTTGAATATCTATATGAATCAATCTCTGGTATAACTTTTTCAGTTTGGAATACTTTTATAAGGTTTGCACTAGTTGCTACAAAACCAGATTCATCAACGTCCATTCTATCGATTTGGAAAGTTCTACCTCTGTCTTGTGTCATCTTATAAGTGTTGTATTTAAGTGTGATTCCACCTTGAACAAAGCCATTGTCTCTGTCATAATCTGCAAGTCCTGAAGTAGTCATAGTAGGTATTTTTACTTCGTCCCCACCATTATAAATTACTTCCCCTGCATTAGCTTCCATCCAGCCTGACGTAGCTCCAATTATTACAGCTTGGTCAAGCTTCTTTTGCATAAGTTTTGAATACTCAATTGTGTTAATTGTCATTTAATAGACCCCCTTAATTATTAAAAATTTCATTAATTTGGCTAGCCATCTTTGATTTAGCATCGCCCGTACTTGTTTCAGGCTTGTGTGATTGCATTGCACCACTTTTGCCATCGTCTTCATTAGTTGACTCAGTCTTTTCAAAAAGATACTCGCTACTCTTCTTTAGCTCCTCGATAGCTTCATCAAGACCATCAATCTTATCATCATTAAACTTAAGCTTGTCAAGATCTATAAGCTTCTTTGCAATATCAGATGATTTAAAACCAGCACCCTTTAAAGCCTTTTCAAGCCTTACATCGTTTTTATACTTAGTAAAGCCACTTTCAGCCTCTTTAAGCTTATCCTTCTCTTCTTTAAGTGAATTATTAGCACTTCTTAGCTCTTCTTCTAAAGCCTTCTTAGCTTTTTCAAGTTCAGAAAAGCTCTTTTCCTTTTCCTTAAGCTCCTCATTTTCAGACTTTAATTGATTGATGTTTTTACCATATTCAGCCATTACCTTTTCAATTGCCTCATCAGATAGTCCTAGTCCTTTTAAAAATTCTCTTGTCATTTTCTACACTCCTCTCACATTTCTTACAGGTTTTGTCCCGATTTTTTATATTTAAAAAGCAGCCATCGACAAAATACCAATAACTGCTTGATAAAACTTATTAAATTTACACGATTCTCTCACGATTATTTTCGATTATAGCTAGCAATATAGCCATTCTTTGCTTATATTTTCACGATTAACTCACGATTAAGCAATAAAAAAGACACATTGCTGTGCCTTTAATTGCTATCTTACTGGTTGACCATTTCTATAGGCCTTTTTAGCCTCTTCTAATGTCATTTCGTTTGGTCCGCCATCTATGTTTATAAAACCTGTATTTTCCCAGTTGCAAACTTCACAAACATCGTACGTTTCAACTATATTACCACATACAGGGCATTTCATTTTGTCATCTCTTCCTTCTAATTGTTCTTTCATAATAATCCTTACCCCCTTTAGGTTTAAAATAAGTTTTAACCTTTCCATTATTACTTATAGCCATAAATTCATTTGTTTTTATATTGTATTTCACAGATTCGCCGTCTAAAAATGTTAATCCTAATACTTCATCTTTATTCTCATTCTTGTAAAAATCATTCACTAACTTTAAATAATCATTAGATGTTTTACAATTTTCAAACTCTACTTTGTGTTTGTTAAAATGAGACTCTAAAAGTTTGTTGTTTTTAAAATTAATTTCATTTATATTATACCCTATTTCTCCATTTTTATCAACATCTATAAAATCAGCTTTCAAATGAACTCTGCCCATCTTATCCATGGCAATATTTTTAATTTTGTAACTTGCGTTGTTGTGTAAAATGACCTCTTTTTGCTCTTTTCTAAGTTCAATATCTCCCATGAACTTTTCTAGATCAAATCCACCAACCTTATTAGCATTTTCAAATTCAATAACTAATGGATGATTTGCACCAGTGGTATCTAAGAAGTCTGCAGCTATGTCATAATCTTTAGTAGTACTCATAAAGCCTTTATCTGTAATCACTTTATCTTTAATGCTGTCTATCATCTCTTTAGCTCTTGGATTATTTCCCCCATATCCTAAATTCTCTTGAATATATTCCCAATCCATATCGCTAACATTATCAAATATAGCATCTGCATCTACGCAGCGATATAGCTTATTATAGCCGTGTTCTCTATCAGTAGCTTTTTCTAGCTGCCTTACCATTTCTTTGTCAAAGTCAGTCATATCTCCCATTCTTTCAATAGGATTGTTTCTATCTCTTAGATAATCATTGATATACATTCCCTCACCAGAAGCATAATAATCAACAGCTTCAAGCTCTTCTTGACTAGGCTTATCAATCTTAACTTTGCTTATCTTTTCTTCATTAGCTTCTTTGTCACTAAGCTTAGGTTTAATATCTTGAGTAAAGTCTTTTTTATCATGCTTAGCAATATCAGCGCTATCATCCACTTTATCAACATATTTCTTCTTCCACTCATCATAGCTCATATACTCAGTCTTAACGCTCTTGCCATTTTCATCTCTCATCATTCTTTCTTCAGGCATATCTTCTTCATCGCCAAAGTATACAACAGTTGTACACCTACAGTTAGGGTGGAATGGTGGCATATTTACACCAACTTTAGCATCTTTTATCTTGTAATGCTTATTATCTTGGTCTCCACATATTTCACATGTTTTTCTATCAAGAGTAGCAAGTATCATATATTCTTCAGCCGTAGTATTTTGATAAGCATCCATTACAGCCTTATTGCTAAAAAAGCTATCTTCAGTATTAAGTAGCCTTAAGCATTTCTTGTAGCTTACGTCCATCTTTCTTGACATTCTTCTTGCTGTTTCTTTAAGGTTTGCCCCTCTTGTAGCAGATACAGTAAACTCTTTATATAACTCATCTACCAAAGTTTTCTGGTCTTTCCATATCCTATCAGAGAAAGTCTTGCCGTCAGATGTCCACGGCTTCTTAGCCATCCAGTCAAAGTATTCTTTTGTAACCCTCTTAGTAAATGAGAAGTCGTCCATAGTTCTATATAATAAATACGAGGCACTATAATAATTATGCTCATAAGTTTTGAATAAATTCTCAAAGATAAGGCTTTCATTATCTTTTGCCATGCTCTCAACGTTTTTTACCATCTCACGCCTTATAGCTTCAGCATAGCTAAGATTTTCATAGTTCGCCATAGTCTCCTCTTCAAGCATTAATTCTTTTGCCCTTGCTAGTAACTCTTCTTTTGGTATCTTTTTATTCAAAGCCTTAGTATCAAGCTTTAAGTCATCTGATATCCTAGTTATATACTTTGCTATATCGTCTTCTATAAGTTGAAAAGCTCTCTTATACCCTCTTTTTATTCTTATCTGAGTAATCTTCGACCTTCTTATATCACCCTTAAGAAGCCTCTCAAGCCTTTCACTAAAGTAATTACTCTTCTTCATCTACATAGTCGCCCATCTCTATACTATCTTCATCATCTATAGCCTTTATCTCCTCATCAACATCATCAACGAATGGATGATGCGATAATAATGTTTTCTTAGATAACAAGCCCTCACTTTGTATAATCATATTGATAGTCGCTTCATCATTAACCATTAAATTACGTTTAAATTCAGTAGTGCTTATTAGTTTATCGTTCTTGATATTCTTAATTAACTTCAAGAATCTTTCAAGATGTTCAAGGCTTGCTGTAAACTCAAGAGCCGTTTGATTTGCATCAAGCTCCATATCTGAGTACATAGACTTAATATTTAATTCATTAGGTGCGTTGCTTGTCTTATCACTCTTCATATCAAAAGCCATAGCATTTTCAATAAGCTTTTCTTTAAGTAAATCTAATATAAGCCTATAATTTTCGCTATTAACATTTACTTCAAGAGTGTTAACATCGCCATCAGCACCATCAACACCAGTAGAAACCTTAACAGCTCCATACTGTGCTAACTTTTGCCTAAACTCCCCTAAGTCTTGACCATCATAATTCTTTAGTATCATTATAGTATTTCTAGGGTCTTCAAGCATGTTGTCATAGTAGTTAGAAAGTATAGCGTTAATAGCGTCTTGTAAGCTCTTCACTCTTTTAAGTAGTGGCATCTCGCTTGAATTACTCTTAAAATAAATAAAAGGAATCTCTCCAAAGCTGTACCTTAGCCCATCTTTTTCAAGATATCCTTCTTCTTTTATCTCTGTATAGTCTTTATCTCTTAGATATATCCTAACATCGTCCTTAGTGTATAAAGCCACTTTGTCAATCATCTTTATATTGCCATCTTTATACTCTTCAGTTTGGTATACTCTAATTATTGCATCAAGGCTTTCATGATTTCTATCTTGCCATATAGGTATGATCTCCGTTGAATCCATCTTAGTCATGGATAATTCTCCATTGTCATTTGCTATATATAACCATGATATACCACATAGATAACTCTCAAGAGCTATCTTATTAAGTGTTCTTAAAAATCTATTATCATATAAATCTTGAACCATTTCTTGATATCTTTCATCTTCGCACTTTATAGATGGCAATTGACTAAATAAATAATTCACTTTCTGGTCAACAGCCTTTTTATATTGATTATCAATAATTCTTGCATTAGGAAGATTTTCAATTGACTGCATCTTACCTTCTTTGCCGATAGTCCATCTCTTTTTAAGAAGTATATCTTGTTCGTAATTATAGTACCTTATAGACTCAATCATTTCTTCCTTTTTAAGCTGAAATTCAGCAATCTTTGCATCTATATACTTAACTAGCTCTTCTTTCTTAAGCTTCGTTATATCCATATCTCCACCCCCATTAATTAAAACTAAACTTACTTTGCCTCATATCTAAGGTTAACGCATAGCGGCATCCATCGATTAAGTGGTTATCCTTATCCACCAAGCGATTAAGCACATTGCCGTCCTTATCCGTATCGTAGTCAATATTTTCAAACTCCATAGCAGCGTTAGGACATCTTTTAGGATCTATGATGATGGCATCTAAATCATCAAGCCATTTTTCACCATATTCAACACTTCCTTGTCCTTTTTTAGCTCCATCGCACTTTAGACCATAACCCCTCATCTCTTCAATCGACTTAGGCTCAGCACTATCGCAGATAATTCTCGTATCAGTCCAACCTCTTCTCTTTATCTCTTCAGCCGCTTCTCTATTGCTCATCTTAACCCTATATATCTCATCAAATATATATATCCTTCTTCTTGTCTTGTCGTAGTGAAGCCTTACACACGCTAATGGGTCAGTAGCATAACCCCAGTCAAGGCCCATTCTTATGTTATCAAAGTTTCTAATATCGGCATCTGTCAATTCTTTAAACTCTAAATTATCAAATGGCACAACACCTGAACCGATAGGTTCTCCTAAATACTCATGCCTATATTTTAATGGCTTTACTTTTTTAATATGCTCCGCCTCAAGAATAAAATCATTTGAAATATATGGATTATCAAGATAAGTTGATTTATGAAGATATACATGTTTAGGTTGTAATATACTCTCAAACCTCTTATTAACCCATGATTGACGTCTCTTTGGTGGGTTATATGAATATATAATTTTATAATTCAATCCACCCTCAAGTTTAGCTCTTAAAATTGATAATACAATTGTAGAAACTTCTTCTTCTGTTTTAAACTCTGCCAATTCTTCAATCCATAAAACAGTTATAGGAAACTTACTCATCTTAATTGATTTAATCTTTGCAGGATCATCCGCACCTCTAAAGATAATACTATTCCCCCTAGGTTTATATATTATCTTTAATGGACTGACCTTAAAATCAAAATATCTATCCATACCTAACATTGAAACAGCTTCTTTTAATTGTTCATAACAACTTCCTGATAATGTATTCTCTACTTTTCTTACGCATAAAATTGTTATAGGATTTTTAACTAATTCAAGAATTAATTCAATTGCTGCTGTCGTTGATTTACCACTTGAACGCCCACCTTTTAATACATAATATGTATATAGGCTTTTTTTAAAAACCTCATGAAATTCCCAAAATTTAGGCGTTATTATTTCCGATAATTTAATCTCTTCCATAATAACGCCTATTCCTTATCTTTATTAATATCTATATCATCAACAATAATAACACGCTCTTCTCCATCTAATTCAACAATATTTTTATCTCGCCAATCAGATGGTTTTCTGTTCTTTAACCAAAATATCTGAGCAGTAGTATTAGGCGCAATGTATTTCTTCGTTATTT
>NZ_CAKPYL010000005.1 GCF_934202865.1 uncultured Fenollaria sp.
TCCTAAGACTGAGCTTTCTCCAACACACCACAACTGGTGCTGGCTAGAACATGAATTAGCTGGAGATATTGACTGGGATGCAATGAGAGGAGGAGCATATTAATGGCTAAATTTACTGAAAAACTTATAGAAGTTAAAAATTTAAGTAAACACTTCAATGTTGGCAAGGGTAAAACTCTTAAAGCTGTTGATAATGTTAGCTTTGACATCTACAAGGGGGAAACATTCGGCGTTGTAGGTGAATCTGGTTGCGGCAAGACAACTTGTGGTAGAACAGTTCTTGGTATGTATAAAGCTACTAAGGGTGAAGCTTTATTTAACGGTAAAGATATTCACTCACTTAGAGGTAAGGAAGCTATTGACTTCAAGAAGAATGCTCAATACATCTTCCAAGACCCATATGCATCACTTGACCCAAGAATCACAGTTGGTGACATCATTGCTGAAGGTATGGATGTTCACTTCAACTATAGTCATGAAGAAAGACAAGCTAAGATAAATGAATTACTTGACAAGGTAGGTCTAAACAAGGAGCACGCTCTTAGATACCCACATGAGCTTTCAGGTGGACAAAGACAAAGAGTTGGTATAGCAAGATCACTTGCCGTAGAACCATCATTCATTGTCTGCGACGAACCTATCTCAGCTCTAGACGTATCTATTCAAGCGCAAATCGTTAACCTACTAAACAAGCTTCAAGACGAACTTGGCTTAACATACATGTTTATCTCACACGACTTATCCATGGTTAAGCACATTTCTGACAGAATCGCAGTAATGTACCTTGGATCAATCGTTGAACTTGCAGAAAGTTCACAAATTTATGAAGCATCACTTCACCCATATACACAAGCTTTGATGAGTGCTATACCAGTACCAGACCCACATGCAGGATCAGCAAAGAACAGAATCAAGCTTGAAGGAGAAGTGCCTTCACCAATCAACACTCCACCAGGATGTAAATTTGTTAACAGATGTAGATATGCTATGGACATCTGCCACAAAGTTGAACCTGAACTTAAGGAGTTAAAACCTGAACACTTCTGCGCATGCCACTTGTATGACAATGGTATGATAGACTTAAAAGATGCAAAGGTAACACAAAACTTTGAAAATAAATAATTTTTAAGAATATGATTAAAGGGGGAAGAGATTTTCTTTCCCCTTTAAAATATTAGGAGCCTAAGAAATGAAAAATAAAAAATTAATAAAAATATTATTTTATATCTATATTGCTTTTTTGATTCTCTTTGTCGTTTTAAAATTCGATGGCAGTTTTGAAAGAATCATATTCTTACATAATAGCATAATTGAAAATGAAAAAGATGGTTTAAGAAATATAAACTTAATTCCATTTAGAAGCATATCTCCATACCTAAGAAATATTACAGAGCCTTATGCTTTTAAAAACATTATTGCTAACATTCTAGTCTTTATACCCTTAGGATTTTTTGTTTCGAATAAGAACAGTAAAAATGTATTTAAGACTTTAGCAATTTGCTTATCTGTAATATTTTCAATTGAGTGCATACAATTATTATTCAAAATTGGATTTTTCGATGTGGACGATATAATATTAAATTTTATAGGATCATTAATAGGCATGGGTATTAATATAATTTTGATTAAAGAAAGTTAAATTATTATTTATTAAGTATGTAGTGATATGTTATTAGTTTATTGTAATTAATTAGAAGGGAGTACTATACTTTGACTATTAAAAGTTTATAGACTAAGCTCTGAATCAATTCGGGGCTTTTCTTTTGCCTCTTATATGAGATTAAATGCATCTTAAGTTAAAAACAAATTTATATTAGTAAACCTATAGTATAATTAAGACAAGAAAGGAGGATATAGTATGAAAGTTAATATAGAGCTCTCAAACGAATACAAAGAGCCAGAGATACTTATTCGAACTGATAAAGTCACTGACGAAGTCAAGAGACTAGTAGCATTATTAGATAGTGCCAGTAAACCCATCATCGTAAAAAAGGATGATGGCAAAATCATAATTAAGCCAGAGGAGATTTATCTCTTAAGAGTGGAGGCAGAGGGACTAGCGATATATCTTGAAAGTGATAGATACTTATCTAAGGATAGCTTAAAGAGCTTTGAAGATAGGCTACCAAAAAGTTTTATACGTATATCAAAGCAGGTCATCATCAATGCGGACAAGCTAAAACGAGTTGAAGCTGGTTTTAGTGGAAGCTTAACAGTCTTTCTTGAAAACTCATTGAAAGATTATGTAACGAGAAATTATATATCCGATTTGAAAAATTATTTAGGAATATGAGGTGTTATTATGAAATTTAAAAAATTAATTAAGTCTACGTTATATGCTATATCAGTATCCTTATTTTTTACAGTCTTTGGCCTTATAGGCAAAGAGCAAGGCTCAGGCGGGGTGCTTAATCTTGGATCATATGGCTTTACTAAGGCGATGATTGCAACATTATTAATAGGTCTTGGATACGGCATACCATCGCTTATATATGATCTTAAATCTATGAGCATAGCGCTTAAGTCAATCATATATATGTGCACAGGGGTAGGGATAATGATACTAGTTTTTCTTAAGTTCGGCTTTATACAAGAAGGCTACGGACTAGGTGAGATACTTAAGATGCTTATAGTACCTGTTGGAATTGCACTTTTATTATGGTATGCGCAATACATGAAATATAAAAAGGTGGCAAAGTTAATGAATGAAAAATTAAAAGATAAAAAATAGTTTTGCACAAAAAGGTAGCCAGCAATTTGCTAGCTACCTTAATCTATCTTTATACAAATATTATTCAGCTGTACTTAGTTTTTCAAAGCTCCACACATTCATAAAGAACTCATATATTCTATCGAAGATGGTCTTCTTTGTTAAGCTGTTCATAGCGATGGCATCTGTTTTGAAGACTTCTTCGCCATCGATGTAGACTTTATATTCGCCAATCACGTCGCCTTCTTTGACGTGACTATAATCAAGGTCTGCGTCCATAATAAATTTTGTTTCGGTGTTGATGCCATTGTTAAGTGAGCGAACGAAGTCCTCTTTTGGTTCTATCTCGAGCATTTCTTCTTTGTAATCATCAAGGCCATATTTAGCGATTTTACTAGACTTTTTCGAAAGAAGTATCTTTTTCGAATAATTATCTAAGGCGTATTCATATACATAAGCAGAGTTTTTTATGCGAAGCTCTTTAGTTTTGGCTCCAAGCATTACAAAGATAAATTCGTTGTCTTCGGTTTTAACGCCGTCACCACTTGTGTGGAAAGTCGCTACAAAGCAGTTGCCTGCGGCTCTTGTTGTTCCTGTCTTAAGTCCAGTAACGCCCTCGCGACCAAAAATCGGATTAGTGTTTTCTTCGTGATAATTCTTCTCAGGGTAATCAATCGCTACTGTTATCGTGTAGTCAATATAGTTTGGATGTTCTTTGATTATCCTCTTTGATAAATCTAAAACGTCCTTCGCGCACATCGAGTTTTGCTTAAGGTCAGGCAGGCGAGGTAGGCCATGTGCATTATAAAATACTGCGCCGTTGTAGCCAAGCTCCTTTGCCTTTTCATTCATCATAGTTACAAAAGCTGCTTCACTTCCAGCTATGTGTCTTGCGATGGCTGCGGTAACGTCATTACACGAGTTTGTCATCATTATCTCAAGCATTCTCTTAAGCGTATATCTTTCACCAGGTTTGATACCTAATCTGTTTCCAGTAGGGTAGCAGTCTTCACTTTTTATCTCAATTTCGTCACTCTCATGAATTTCGCCGCTCTTTAGTTTATTTAAAGCTATGTAAAAAGTCATAAGCTTTGATACAGAGGCTATGGGTACGCTTTCATTAATATTCGCAGAGCTCGCTATGATGGAGTCAGTTTCAACGTTGTAGAGTATATATGCTCTCGTATCTTTTACTTCTAAATCCTTTGCAAAGCTTAGATTTGTGCATAGCATCAGCGCTATAAGTATGGTGATTATGCTTCGTTTAAACTTATGCATCATGCGCCTCCTTTATTTTCAAAATGCACTCCTTGTCAGAGTAGTGGACCTTTTCGCCCTTAATTAGCTGATAAGTTTCGTGACCCTTACCAGCTACGACAATGATGTCGCCTATCTCAGAAATTTCGTAACTCAAGTCAATCGCCTTAGCTCTATCAGGCTCAGTATAGTGATGTCCTTTGATAAAGGAAGCGATTTCATTACAGATTTTCATCGGTTCTTCAAAGTTTGGATTGTCAGAAGTAACTATGCTTATGTCAGCGAGCGCGTCACTTACTTCAGCAAGCTCCTCACGCCTTTTCTCGCTCCTTCCGCCGACAGAGCCAAATACAGTTATAATTCTATTCTTCTTAAATTTATTCACAGTCTCAAGAATTGACTTTAAAGAGATGTAATTGTGAGCGTAGTCAATAATGTAGAGCCTATCATTGACATTAATCTCTTCAAAGCGGCCGCGTATAGATATATTTTTAACCGCGCTAATGATTTCGTCCCACGCGTATCCAAGCTCCTTCATCACGCTGATGGCAGCTAGGTAATTATATATATCGTAGTAGGATATGCTCTTTACCTCAAATCTTTTGCCATTAATATCAAAATCACTTTGTATCTTAAATATATCGTCAGACACGATTATATTTTCGGCTTTATAATCACTAGCTTCATCAATAGAGAAGCTAATCGAATTTTGAATGGCTTCTTTTAGCTTAGCATCGTCTTTATTATATATAAATTTTTTCGAAACGTCCTTTAAAAGCATCTTGCTCTTAAAATAATCATCAAAGTCTGGGTGCTCGATGCCGCCTATGTGGTCGTGCGAAATATTTGTAAAGACGCCTATATCAAAAGTGATGCCAAATAATCTTTTCATCTTAAGGCCAATGGACGAAGCCTCTAAAACGCAGTGAGTGATTTTCGCTTCACGCATATTATTCAGTATTCTGTATACTTCGTAGCTCTCAGGCGTAGTATTATCAACAGCTTCCTCTTTGTCTGCGTAAAAAACACCATTAGTGCCGATGATGCCAGGCCTTGCGCCCATCTTTTTAAGCGCTTCGTATATGATGTTAGCTGTAGTAGTTTTGCCCTTAGTGCCAGTGATTGCAATCATCTTAATATCTTCATCAGGCTTATTAAAAAAGTTTCTTGAGATGATGGCAAGTGCCTTTCTTGTGTCAGTGACTTTTATAAAAGCGGCATTGCCATAAACGTGGGCAGCGCTATCGTCCTCCACTACAAAGACGCGAACACCTTTATCATAAGCGTCCTTAATGTATTTGTGGCCATCGCTAAGAGCGCCTCTAAGCGCAACGAAGATAGTGCCTTTGCGCGAGTACTTACTATTGTAGACGATGTCATCAATCTCTACGCCGCCTATATCAGTAGTTTCATTACTTATTTCAAGTCCATTTATAATATCTTTTACTAACATATTAGTATCCTTCTTTAATATCTTTTCCGCATAGTTCAAGGCATTTTTTTGCAAGAGCGGTCGATGAGTCTATGAAGAAGTCCTTGTCGAAGCCCTTGTCTATATATATGGTTGAAAGCTCTGTGCAGCCAAGAAGGACGCAGTCACAGCCGTGCCTTTTGTACTCATCGATGATGGAGTGAAAGAGTTCTATATCGCATTCTTTGCCGGCTTTTATCTCGCCATAGATTATTTCCATAATTTTTTCTTGCCAAGCATCATCTAAGACAACGTAGTCTATGCCATGCTCTTCACATGTCTTAGGATAGAGCTCGGTCTTCATAGTGCCAGTTGTAGTCATAAGGCCGATGCACTTTTTGCCCTTACTTATGGCAAGCTTAACTGACTCTTCAAGCATATTAACAAAGCGCGCGTCAACTGACGAAGCGACCTCATCGAAGAAGTAATGACTTGTGTTGCACACCATGCAAATGACGTTTGCGCCGGCAGCTTGAAGCTTCTTTGCGTCTTCAATTAAGTAAGGCAGAGGACTCCTATCGCTTTTGCCAGTTAGGAAAAGCGTTCTATCTGGAGTTGATGCTCTGCTCATTACGATGTAATCTAAGTGTTCTTGATCTTGATCGGCTTTAGTCATATTGACAAGTAGATTTTGAAAGTAAACCGAAGCAGCTGGACCAAGCCCACCTATGATACCTAATACTTTATTCATTTAATCACAACATTTCTTTTAAAATTCATATCAATATTATATAACGAAGCCATAGTTTTTTCAAGTATATTGACTATAAAGTGCTTGAAATATTCTTTCCTTTATTATATAATGAATTGGGGTGATATTAATGAACACGTTATCAGTAAAGATAAATGATTTTTTGTATTACATCGGAGTTAATGACAGACAAACTCAACTATTTGAAAATCAATGGCCACTTGAAAGAGGCGTTTCATACAACTCTTATGTAATCAAGTCAACAAAGACTGCCTTACTTGACACAGTAAAGATAACAAAGGTGGATGACTTTGTGACAAAACTAAAGGAAGTGCTTGAGGGAAGAGACCTTGACTACTTAGTTATTCATCACATGGAGCCAGACCACTCTGGTGCGATTGAAACGATTATTGATCTATATCCAAATGTTAAACTAGTAGGCAACAAGAAAACATTTGAGCTTCTTGAAAACTTCTACGATGTTAAGGACAATTTGGTCCTTGTTGATGACTTCGATACTCTTGACTTGGGCGAAGTATCACTTAAATTTGTCAAGACACCTATGGTGCATTGGCCAGAATCAATGGTTAGCTACGAAGAAAAGTCTGGCATACTATTCTCACAGGACGCATTCGGTGGCTTTGGTGCGCTTGACGGAACTATCTTTGACGACGAAATGAATTGGGATATGTATAAATCTGAGACAAGACGCTACTATTCTAACATAGTAGGAAAGTTCTCAAAACAAGTTCAAGCTGCACTTAAGAAGCTTGAAGGACTTAAGATAAACATGGTTTGCCCTGTTCATGGACCAGTTTGGAGAGAAAATCCAAACAAGATTATCGAATGCTACGACAAATGGTCTAAGCAAGAGACTGAGGACGGTGCAGTTATTGTTTATGGAACAATGTATGGCAACACTGAGATGATGGCTGAGGCTATAGCAAGAAGACTTGCTGAAAGAGGCGTTAAGAACATAAAGATGTTCGACGTGTCAAAGACTCACAAGTCCTACATCCTAAACGAAATTTGGGAGTACAAAGCTCTTATACTTGGCTCGTGCACATACAATAACGACTTATTCCCACTTATGAATGACCTGGTTAATGTTCTTAAGATGAATAAATTACAAAACAGAGTAGTTGCTGTCTTCGGCTCATACAGCTGGTCAGGCGGCGCGCTTAAGGCACTAAAGGAGTTTAGAGACTCATCAGCTATGGATATAATCGAGACTACAGTTGAAACAAAGAGTGCTCCAAGCAAAGATGATTACATGGTGCTTCGTCAAATTGCAGATGAAGTTGCTGATAAATTAGAAAATAAATAATAAATAATTTAAGCCAATTTGGGTATATACAAAGAGAGGTGATATTATGGAAATAACAAAAGATATGTTAATAGGTGATCTATTAAGAGAAAAGCCAGAGGCAGCATACATCCTTATGGAACACGGTATGGGATGCGTTGGTTGCCCTTCTAGCCAAATGGAATCAATTGAAGAAGCATGCCAAGTACACGGCCTAGACCTAGAACACTTGATGGCAGCTTTAAATGCGTAATTAAGAGCCCTTTTATAAGGGCTTTACATAAGGAGATAATATGGAAATATATAGAAAAGATGCTCCATTTATGGAGAAAGATATAAGAAAGCTATTTCTCTTGCTGGGAGACTCTTGTTTTGAGCAGCTATATAAGCATGGCTACAGCGACGATAAAGTAGCTTGGATGATATATAGGTGGAATATGCATTTTACTGATGCTTTCTATGATGCCGATTATGAAAATATTTCTATATATACAACGCCTACTAAGGTAGATAGATTTTTTTCTTATAGACAATTCATTGTCAAAGCAAATGATTTGATGCTATTCAAGGGGACTGTTGAAGTTATCTACGTTGATAAAAAGACCTTAAGACCAGTTAGGGCAGATAATTTCGGAGAGGATTTAACTAAGCTTTTCGATGAAGAAAATATTGGCGACGCCTATTACGATGGCAGTGATAATATCACTGACTTTGTGATTAAGAAGGACTATATCGACGGCTACAAGCATGTCAACAACGGGGTCTACGTTGAAGAAGTATCAAAATTAACAGATAAGAGAATTAAAGATTTAAAGATAAAGTATCAAAAGCAGTGCTTGCTAGGTGAAGACGTCAAGATCGCATACAGACTTAATGAAGATGGTGCGGACTTTAGATTTTTTACTGATAGCGAGATAAAAGTATACGCAAATGTTTTGTATTAGGAGGTAAATATGAAAACTATTATGGCAGAAATCAATGTTTCTGAAGGTAGAAATATTGACACGATTGAAGAAATTAAGGCAGCAGTTCTTAAGGACAACAAGGTTACTATGGTTGACCTTAACTATGACTCAGACCACAACAGAAGTGTATTCACATTCAAAGGAAGTGTTGAAGACACTCTAGAAGCAGCTAAGAGACTTGTTGACGTTGCATTTGAAAGAATCGACATGACTACTCAACACGGCTCACACCCTAGACAAGGTGCTGTTGACGTTGCAGCTTGGGTGCCTGTTAAGGACATGACAACTGATGAAATGAACGAAGTAGTTCACGCTTTTGGTAAATATGTTGGCTCAAAGGGCGTTCCAGTATTTTACTATGAAGACTCAGCTACTAGAGAAGATAGAAAATCACTAGTTAAGCTAAGAAAAGGCGAATATGAAAGCCTTGAAGAAAGACTACAAGACGCTGAAAACTGGACTCCAGACGAAGGCGAAAGAAAGTTCAACGCTAAGAGCGGTGCAACTGTTACAGGAACTAGATTCCCATTGATCGCGTTCAACGTTTATCTAAATACTGAAGATATGGATATCGCTAAAGCTGTTATGAGATCAGTTAGAGCAAAGACTGGTGGATACACAGCTGTAAGAGCTATTGCTCTACCAATCGAAGATCAAAAATGCACTCAAGTATCTATGAACTTAGTTAATTATGAAATGACACCTATTCATAGAGTTTTTGAAACTATCAAGAGCGAAGCAGAAAGCTATGGCGTTACAGTTAAGTCATCAGAACTAGTTGGACCAGTTCCAGCATATGCACTAGAAGAACTATTAAGATTCTACATTAGATTAGGAAACGGCTTTACAGCTGATCAAATCTATAATTAATTTTTAAAAATACTATAAAAGGAGGTATTCATCATGGACAACGACAGAAGAGAAGTAGAGCTCGAAGAAGACAAAATTGAAATATTAGACTTATACAAAGGAAAGAAGCCGAAAGCCCTGATTCAAAAGCTATCTAATATGAATGCCGCCGATGTAGCAGAAATTTTGGACGAGTTGGAGGTAACTGATGCAACAGTTATCTTCAGACTCCTTCCTAAAGATCAAGCTGTAGATGTATTTACATACTTCGATAGCGAGCAGCAACAAGACATCATAGCGACAAGTACTGATGCGGATGTTGAGTACATCCTTAAAGAGATCTTCTTCGATGATAAGATTGACATGCTTGAAGAGATGCCAGCTAACATTGTCGATAAGATACTTGAAAAGTCTAGTCCGAGTGAAAGAAAGTTAATAAACCAATTTCTAAACTATCCAGAGGATTCAGCTGGAAGCATAATGACCATCGAGTACTGCTCGGTTAAGAAGACACTAACAGTTAAAGAGGCCATGGAAAGACTTAAAAAAGTCGGCCTACAAAGAGAAACAATCTATACTATTTATGTAATAGACGCAAATAGAAAGCTAGAAGGAATAGTATCACTAAGAGACTTAGTAATTGCGGATGACGACACAGTTATCGGAGACATAATGAACAGAGATGTTGTTTATGTCAATGTCTACGAAGACCAAGAAGTAGTCGCAGGCGTAATACAAAAGTATGACTTCGTTGCCGTACCCGTTGTTGATAACGAAGAAAGAATCGTCGGTATCATCACAGTTGACGACGTTATCGATATCATCGAACAAGAAGCAACAGAAGACTTCCAAAAGATGGCTGCCTTAAGTCCATCCGAAGAAGAGTACTTAGACACACCAGCCTTTACGCTAGCAAAACACAGGATAGCGTGGCTACTATTCTTAATGATATCAGCTACACTAACTGGATCAATTCTACAACGCTTCGAAGACTATATAGCAGCGATACCGGCACTATTAATCTTCATTCCTATGCTAATGGATACTGGCGGAAACGCAGGTAGCCAAAGTGCAACACTTGTAATTCGTGGACTAGCAGTTGGCGAGATAGAGCCAAAAGACGCATTTAAAGTACTTTGGAAAGAGTTTCAAGTATCAATACTAGTGGGCTTAGCCTTATCACTAGTAAACTTTGGACGCATAAGACTACTTCATCCAGACCAAGATCCAAAGATAGCCATCACTGTATCCATTTCAGTTATGTTTACAGTTATGCTAGCTAAATTAGTTGGCGGACTTCTTCCTATTGGCGCGAAGAAGATTAAACTTGACCCAGCCATCATGGCGTCGCCACTAATCACCACTATAGTAGACGCAACATCACTTCTTGTTTACTTTGCCGTAGCAAGAATTATGTTAGGTATATAGATTAAGGAGAATGATTTGAAAACTATTATTTTGACAGCTACTGCAGGTGAGGGACATAACTCAGTAGCAAGAAGTTTAGATAATGAGCTTAAAAGCCGCGGCATAGAAAGCCATGTCGTAGATATTTGCCAGATCAATGGTGATTGGCTTAAAGACTTTGCCAATGGTTTTTACAATATGAGCATAAACTATTTCCCAAGCCTTTATGGAGCAAGCTATGATTCAGCAGATAAAAAGATACAGGACTCAAGCGGTGCTCAGCCGCGTAAGATAGCGCAAAAGATGCTTTCTGTAGAGATAAAGAAGTTCATTGACGAATTTCAGCCTGATGCCATCATAGCTACACATGTTTTTGCAGGTAACCTTCTAAGCGATATCGTTGAAGATGGTTTTTACAATGGACTGACAGTAGGCATCATAACTGACTTTACTGTACATCCATTCTGGGAGGACAGTATTGGGCTTGATTACTTAGTTACGCCACATGAAGATCTTGAGATACAAATGCAAAGGAAAGAGATACCACTAAGAAAGGCTCTTCACTTTGGCATTCCTATACACAAGAAATTTTTCGATCATCTTGACAAAAAAGAGATGAGAAGGAAACTTGGCCTTGATGAGAACAAAGAAACAGTTTTACTGATGAGCGGCTCGATGAGTCACGTAAGAGTCGACAAGGCACTTAAGAGGATAGATAAGCTGCCAAACGATTTTCAAGTAGTAGTCTTTTTAGGAAAGAGAAAGACACTTCTTAAGAAGATTGAGAAGATGTCTTTAAAGCATCCTATAAAGATAGTGGGCTTCGTATCAAATATCGAAGAGTACTATAGTGCAGCGGACATCATTATTACAAAGCCGGGCGGACTTACTACGAGTGAGTGCATCGCAAAAGGCTTACCGATGATAGTTGTCGATCCAATTCAAGGACAAGAGGCAAGAAACGTTGAATTTTTAACAAATCATCAGCTTATACTTGCTTCATCAAAGATTTATCGCGAGGTCGAAGCGCTTAATACCTTTATGAACAACGAAGATGTTAGGGGCAATATCCTTAGAAGCTTAGAGCAAAATTATAAGGACGACCCAGCAAAGAAACTTATAGATTTTATGGTGAAAGAACTTGAGAAATAAAAGAGAAGAATTAGATTTAATTATGCAAGAGCAAGAGTATCCAAACCTTGCTTTTGCTTTTTATGAAGATAAAAAATATATAGTGAAGAACGAAATTATAGGACGCAAGCTTCGTATAAGGACGAAGAGAAAGAAGCATGGCGTTTATTATTGCGACGTAATAGAAAGACTTGAAGATAGTCCACTTGAAAACGGCACTCCATGCGCTCACTATAAGGACTGCGGCGGCTGCCTTTATCAGACACTTCATTATGAGGACGAGACTAAGATAAAAAAGGATATGCTCGCAAAATTGTATAGTGAGGTCTTTGATGGAGAAATGCTTTTTCATCCATCACTAGAAATAGAAGGCTATAGAAATAAGATGGAGTATACTTTTTCCGATAGAGGCGATGAGGCAAGGACCTTAAGCCTTGGCCTACACAAGAAGAAACGCTTTTACGAAGTAGTTGAGACAGACGATTGCAATATAGTAGATGACGATTTTACAAAAATCAGAGTAGCGGTACTTGAGTACTTTAAGGCAAAGGGCATCACTTATTACCATAAGAAGCTTCATGAGGGCGCTCTAAGGCACCTAGTTATCAGAAAAGCCTATTTCACTAAAGAGATCCTTATCAACTTAGTAACGACATCAGACTATGAAGTACAAGATGACTTTGTAAAAATACTTCTTGAGCTAAATTTGGATGGTGAAGTAAAATCTATTTACCATACAAAAAATGACGGCGTATCAGACGTGGTTCAAGCAGATGAATTAATTCTTGTTTATGGCAAAGAAGATATAGACGAAGAGCTTCTTGGACTAAAGTTCAAGATAGGACCATTCTCATTCTTCCAAACTAATTCAAGAGCAGCTGAGAGAATGTATAGCCGCATTCAAGAGCTACTAGCAGAAGAGCAAATGAACGTGCTATTTGACTTATACTCAGGCACAGGGACAATAGCACAGATACTTGCGAAGAAGGCAAAAAAAGTTTATTCGATAGAAATAGTCGAAGAAGCATCGAGAAAGGCACGCCAAACATGCGAGTTAAATGGCATAGCTAACGTAGAAGCAATTAATGGAGACGTTTTAAAAGTTATAGACGAGGTAGAGGAAAGACCAGACGCCATCGTCATAGACCCACCGCGTGAAGGAGTTCATCCAAAAGCCTTAAAGAAGCTAATCGATTATAAGGCGGAAAAGATAATTTACGTCTCATGTAACCCAAAAACGCATGTAAACGACTTGAAAGAATTTATTGAGGCAGGCTACAAGATAAAGCTAGTGGAAGTATTTGATAACTTCCCTAAGACAAGCCACGCCGAATCCCTAGCCTTATTAGTAAGAGAATAAAATGTTTTATAAAGATAAGGAGTAGATATGATACTTTATTTTTCAGGAACAGGTAATAGTGAATACATAGCGAAGAAACTAGCCGAGGATTTGGCTGATGAAGCGCTTGATTTATTCACTTACATAAAGAGCGGCAAGAAGGGCGTCTTTCACTCAGAAAAGCCATTCGTCTTAGTTGCGCCAACATATAGCTGGCGTGTGCCAAGATTTTTGTCGGAGTACTTATTGGGCTGCACTTTTACTGGATCGAAAGAGATCTACGTAATTTTAAACTATGGCGACTCATGTGGAAACGCAGAGAAATACATTAGAGAAAATACTAAAAAGCTTGGACTAAATTTTAAAGGCCTTTATGGCATAAAGATGCCAGAAAATTATTTGATGCTATTCAATCTTGACTCCGACGAGCACAATAGAAAGTTAATTGATGAAGCAAAGGCAAAGATTGATGAGGCAGCGGCCATTATCAAAGAGAGAAAAGCATTTGCTGAAGTGAAGAGCGGCTTTGCTGGAAAAGTTCAGTCGAGCCTTGTTAATAAGGTTTTCTTTAAGTTCATAGTGAGCGACAAGAAATTTTACTATACAGATAAGTGCATCAAGTGCGGCCTTTGTGCTAAGAATTGCGTTTTAAATAACATTACTTACAAGGACGGCTACCCAGTTTGGAACGGCGAGTGCACTCACTGCGCATCATGCATCGCGAAGTGTCCGACAGGCGCGATTGAGTATGGCAAGAAGACCATTGGCAAGGAGAGATACTTATTAAGCAAAGTGTATAGAGAGAAAAATTAATAATAAAGTTTAAATTGTGTCAAGAGTTGTGATTTATTTCACAGCTCTTTTTATGTGCAAAAACATTTTCACATAAATAAAAATAATTTATTTAAAGCACTTAGATTAAGGCGCTTTACACGCTTAAATCCATTGACTAAAAGCCATATTTATGATAAAATATCTATATTATTATATAAGGAGGCAATTATGATTAAATTACACAACACACTAAGTGGATTAGTAGAAGATTTCAAACCAATAAACGATACTAAGGTGAACTTTTATTGTTGTGGTCCTACTGTTTATAATGACATACATGTAGGCAATGCCAGACCTTTAGTTGTATTTGATACAGTTAGAAGATTTTTGATATTCATGGGCTACGACGTAAAGTACGTTTTTAACTTCACTGACGTAGACGATAAGATAATTAATAAAGCGAACGAAAGCGGTATCACTTCAAACGAAGTGGCTGAAAAGTATATTGAGCGCTTCAAAGATGTTGCAGGCAGGCTTGGCATTTATGACTATGACAATATAAATCCAAGAGCGACTGAACATATGGACGAGATCATAGACTTTGTTAAGGCGCTTGTTGATAAGGGTGCTGCATACGAGTCAGATGGCGATGTTTACTTTGACACTACTAAGGCGAAGGACTACGGAAAACTTTCTAAGAAGAACATCGACGACCTTATCTCAGGTTTAAGAGTTGATATAAATGAAAAGAAGAAAAACCCACTGGACTTTGCTCTTTGGAAGAAGGCGAAACCAAATGAACCACACTGGGCATCACCATGGTCCGACGGTAGACCTGGCTGGCACATTGAGTGCTCTGCTATGAGTAGGGCAATCTTAGGAGATACGCTTGATATACACGCTGGCGGCAGCGATTTAGAGTTTCCTCACCATGAGAATGAAATTCAACAAAGTGAGGCTCTAACAGGAAAGCCATTCGCAAAGTATTGGCTACACAATGGTATGGTCAATGTTGATGGCAAAAAGATGAGTAAATCACTAGGCAATTTCATTTTGCTTAAGGATTTGCTTGACGATTATGATAAGGATACGGTAAGATTTTTTATCTTGTCAACTCATTATAGAAAGCCAATGAACTTTACTAAAGAAGGCATGGACGGAGCAAAAAACTCGGTTAAGAGGATACACAACGCTCTTAAGAGACTTGAAGCGATTAAAGATACAGGCAAAAAAGCTTCAGATGAGATCGTCAAAGACGTTGACAATGAAGTAGCTGGTTTTATAGCCGCTATGAGCGACGATTTTAATACAGCTGATGCACTTACATGCATTTTCAATATTGTTAAGATAATTAATAAGCTTGAAGACGATGATTATGAAAGCGCAAAATATATAGAAGATAAATTAAATGATTTACTAAAAGTTCTTGGCCTTGATGATAGTGAAGCAGTGATGAACTCTGGTGAAGAAGAATCACTCGGCGAAGACGAAGAAAAGATTAAAAAGATGATAGACGAGAGAAATGAAGCAAGAGCAAATAAAGATTATGCAAAGGCTGACAAGATTAGGGACGATTTACTTGCCATGGGCATAAAGATTATAGATAGCAAAGACGGACAAAGATGGGAAAGGATCTAGATATAACCGAGCTTTTCGGTATTGACTACAGTGATGCTGAAATTAATGAGATGAGTCCAATAAGGCTTGCCTACATTGGCGATGCTGTCTACGAGCTCTTCGTTAGATATTACATCGCGAAAGAGCCGCTAAAGGCGCACGAGCTGCAAAAGCTATCGACAAAGTATGTAAGTGCTTATGCGCAAAGAGATGCATTTGAGAAGATTAAGGATGAGCTAACAGAGGACGAACTTTATGTTTTTAAAAGAGCCAGAAACCATAAGTCACATAAAGCGCCGAAGAACACAGACAACAGTGCATATAAGGTGTCAACAGGCTTTGAAGCTCTCATTGCATATCTATTTTTGAAGAAAGAATACACTAGACTACTGGATCTAGTTAAACTATGTTTGGAGGATTAAATTGGAAGAACAATATATATACGGAAGAAATCCCGTTATGGAACTTTTGAAGAATGGCAGGGCCATCGACAAATTATATGTGCAAAAGGGCGAGTTAAAGGGCTCAATCGGCAGAATTCTAAGCCTTGCGAATGAACACGGCATCATAGTACAAAGAGTTGAGAGAGAAAAGCTTGACTCCTTATCAAAGGGCGAGGTACATCAAGGCGTTGTCGCATTCACAGCGGGTTTTGAATATAAAACTATTGAAGATGGCTTTAAGCTTGCCGAAGAAAAGGGCGAGGATCCCTTCTTTGTAATTTTGGATGGCATTGAAGATACTCATAACCTAGGCGCAATCATCAGAACAGCTGAGTGCGCTGGCGTTCACGCGGTTATCATACCAAAGAGAAGATCCGCTATGGTTAACGAAACAGTTTATAAGGCTTCAGCAGGAGCGGTTGATAACATGATTGTTGTCAACGTTACTAACCTTAATCAAACGATAAAAGAGCTTAAAGAAAGAAACGTATGGATATACGGACTTGACATGGATGGCCAAAAATACACAAAGGCAAATCTATTAGGCCCGGTAGCTTTAGTGGTTGGATCAGAAGGCAAAGGTTTATCGGATCTTGTTAAAAAGAACTGCGACGCTATAATCAGCCTACCAATGTTTGGCAAGACAAACTCATTAAACGCATCAAATGCGGCAGCCATTGCCATGTATGAAATTTTAAGACAGAAGGATGAAAAAGAAAAGGCTTAGGCAAATACTCTACGTTGACGGCTACAACGTCATCAACTCATGGGAGCATTTGAGAGATAGAAAGGAAGAGTCGCTAGAGGCCGCTCGTGATGAGCTGGAGAACATCTTGGAAGAGTATATGCGCTACAATAAAGAGCGCATCATACTTGTCTACGATGGTCACTTGATCAAAGGCAATCAAGGCGAAAAGAAAATAGTGAAGGGCCTTGAGATAGTTTTTACTAAAGAAAATATCACAGCCGATTCATATATTGAGAGGGAAGTGGCCAATATGACTTATGGCTATAGGATAAGAGTCGCTACAAGTGACCTTGCCGAGCAAAGCCTAATTTTTCAAAGAGGCGCCTCGAGACTTAGCTCAAGAGAGCTCGCTATAGAGATAGAAAATTCTAAGCGAACACAAAAAAGAATTTCTAAGAAAATCAATATGATTAACAACATGAAAATATCCGGCATCGATGAAGCAGAACTAGAAAAATTAAAGGATTTAGATTTATAAAATAAAACAAATTAAAAAGAATTATATATAATAAGGAAAGAAAATAAATTTTATATCAAAATAATTTAAAAAAAGCTTGACAAATTGACGAAACTACGATAATATATATAGGTAGTTGTATAATACTTTTTAGAGTATTATATGAGTAGGAGGTGTTTATAAATGAGAGAAAAGGTCGTATTAGCTTGCACAGAATGCAATCAAAGAAATTACACAACTAAGAAGAATAAGAAGAACACTACTGAAAGAATTGAACTTCAAAAGTACTGTAAGTTCTGCAAGAAGCACACAGCACATAAAGAAACAAAATAATTTTTAGGAGTTGATAACATGGCAGAAGTAGAAAAGAAAGGTAAAACAAGTAATTTCTTAAAAGGCGTTAAAGCTGAAATGAGAAAAGTTATTTGGCCTAGCAAGAAAGATTTAGTTAATTACACATTAGTTGTAATTGGAATTAGTGTGGCTGTAGCTGCATTAGTATACCTTATCGACTTGGGAATTGGCGCTATATTTAAACAAATTATTAAATAGTAATGAGCGATTTAGATTTAAATGAAAACAAGGCGAATTCTATCGATTTATCAGATAGAGAAGCCGATGCCAAATGGTATGTAATCCATACGTATTCAGGATATGAAAATAAGGTAAAAGCTACAATTGAAAAGATGATAGTTAATCGTGGCACAGCTGACGGTATTTTTAAAGTTGAAGTGCCTACAGAAGAATACGTAGAAAAAAAGGATGGCGTCAAAAAAATCAAATCCAGAAAGATATTCCCCAGCTACGTGCTAGTCAAGATGATTATCAACGATAAATCATGGTATCTAGTTAGAAATACCAGAGGAGTAACAGGTTTTGTTGGACCACAATCAAAGCCTATACCATTGACAGAGAAAGAGCTTTATAACTTAGGCGTTCACACTAAGTCCATCATAGATGATACTAAGAAGGACGTTAACTACAAGCACGGAGATCACCTAGCCGTTACAGACGGACCATTCAAGGGCTTCGAAGCGATAGTTGACACAGTTAATGAAGACGCTGGCACTATAAAGTGTTCTGTTAATATGTTTGGTAGGGACACACTTGTAGAGTTTGAATACTATCAAGTAAGCCCTATCACAAAATAGCTATTATCATAAAAGATAATATATAAAAGTGCGTAAAGCACAAAAATCGAGGAGGTGCGAATATGGCAAAAAAAGTTAGCGCAATTGTCAAACTTCAAATACCGGCTGGAAAAGCTACACCTGCACCACCGGTAGGAACTGCACTTGGACCACACGGCGTAAATATTATGCAATTTACAAAGGAGTTCAATGCTAAGACTCAAGATAAAGTAGGTCTAATCATACCAGTTGTTTTAACTGTATATCAAGACAGATCATTTACTTTTATCACAAAGACACCACCAGCTCCAGTATTGATCAAGAAAGCTCTTAACATTCAAAGCGGTTCAGGCGAACCAAACAAGAAGAAAGTAGCTAAGCTTACAAAAGATCAAGTTAAGGAGATCGCAGAAATGAAGATGCCAGACTTAAATGCAGCAAGTGTAGAAGCAGCTATGAGCATGGTTGCTGGAACTGCAAGAAGTATGGGCGTCGAAGTAGAAGAATAATTCTACTTATTAGGTGGGAGAAAATTCGTTATTACCACAAGGAGGTTAGAAAATGGCAAAAAGAGGTAAAAAATACCAAGACAGTTTAAAAGAATTCGATAAAAATGAATACTTCGAATCAGATGAAGCCATAGGCGTTGTTATTAAGACAGCTAAGGCAAAATTTGACGAAACTGTTGAACTACACTGCAGATTAGGTGTTGACTCAAGATATGCTGACCAACAAGTTAGAGGCGCAGTAGTTCTACCACACGGTACAGGTAAGACTAAAAAAGTTTTAGTTATCGCTAAGGCAGACAAACAAGAAGAAGCTAAACAAGCTGGCGCAGACTATGTTGGAGCAGAAGACATGGTTGAAAAGATCCAAAAAGAAAACTGGTTTGATTTCGACGTAATCGTTGCTACACCAGATACTATGGGACTTATCGGTAGACTAGGTAAGGTTCTAGGTCCTAAGGGCTTAATGCCAAACCCTAAGTCAGGAACAGTTACATTTGAACTAGAAAAGGCTATCAAAGATATTAAAGCAGGTAAAGTTGAATATCGTTTGGACAAAGCAAACATCATTCACTGCCCAATAGGTAAAGTATCATTTGGCCAAGAAAAGCTTCAAGAAAACTTTAATGCTATCATGTCAGCTATAATCAAAGCAAAACCAGCTGCAGCAAAAGGAAAGTATTTAAGATCTGTTACACTTACTTCGACTATGGGTCCTGGAGTAAAAGTAAATAGCTCAAAAATTACTGAATAAAGTATTGACTTTTCAGAAAACTTTTGATATAATAAACTAGTTAACAGAGTTAATTTAATAGGAATATATAAACCGTAGACAGTAGGTGCGTAAAGCTTAATTACCTACCGAGGATATGATAAGCCAGTATCAACCCCCTTATGTCTATAAGAGGGTTTTTTATTGACATAGATTATAAACGGGATTAGCAATTAGCTAAGGTTCCTATTTTTCCAGTGGAGGTGAAATAGTGAAAGAACATGTTTTAGAACAAAAGAAACAAGTTGTTCAAGAAATTAAAGAAAAACTTGAAAAATCAGAATCCATAGTTCTTATGGACTATAAAGGATTAAACGTTGCAGATGTTACTGATTTAAGAAAGCAATGCAGAGAAAGCAATGTTGAGTATAAAGTTTACAAAAACACTATGCTTAGATTTGCTCTACACGAATTCGGCGTTGAAGGCTTAGATGAGTACTTGGAAGGAACAAATGCTGTTGCATTTGCATACGACGATCCAAGTTCAGCTGCAAAAGTAGCTTATAAGTTTGCTAAAGAAAATGACAAACTTGAAATCAAAATCGGTTTAGTTGATAAAGACATATTTGATGTAAATCAATTAAAACAATTATCAGAACTACCATCGAAGGAAGTTCTTATCGCAAAAGTACTTGGCGGCTTAAATGGACCAATCCAAGGCTTTGCAAATGTATTAAATGGAACTATGAAGGGCTTAGTTGTAGCTCTTAACCAAATTGCTGAAAAGAAAGCAGCAGAAGCATAAATAAAAAATTTTTTGGAGGTATTTATAATGTCAGAAAAAGTTACAAGTTTAATTGAAGAAGTAAAATCACTTACAGTTCTAGAATTATCAGAACTAGTTAAAGCACTAGAAGAAGAATTCGGAGTATCAGCAGCAGCTCCAGTAGCAGTTGCAGCAGCTCCAGCAGCAGGCGGAGCAGCTCCAGCAGCAGAAGAAAAATCAGATTTCGATGTAGTTCTTGAAGAAGCTGGCGCTGAAAAGATCAAAGTTATCAAAGTAGTTAGAGAAATCACTGGCTTAGGCTTAAAGGACGCTAAGGACTTAGTTGACGGAGCTCCTAAGACAATCAAAGAAGCTGCACCAAAGGCAGAAGCTGACGAAATGAAGAAGAAACTTGAAGAAGTTGGAGCAAAGGTTACATTAAAGTAATTTAAATAAACTTAGAAAAGCAGCCGTTTGGCTGCTTTTTTTGTGCATAGAGGTGGTCTAATGATTAGAAGAGCAAATAAAGAAGATATTATTAGCATCATGCCGATATATGAGGCGGCAAAGGCTAAGATGCGTGCGGATGGAAACATGCACCAGTGGAGTGACAAGTACCCTGACGAAGAAACACTTTTAGATGATATAGCAAGAGGCGAGCTATATGTAGCATGCGATGATGAGATATATGGTGTCTTTATGCTTAGCTTTTCTGGTGAAGAGACTTATAAAGAAATTCAAGGCGCGTGGCTTAATGATGAGCCATACGCTGTCATTCATAGAATTGCTAGCCTTGGCAAGGGAAGAAACTTACTTAAGGACGCAATAGATTTTGCTTTTGCTAATACAGCCAACATTCGCATCGATACGCACGAAGATAACAATATTATGCGCACTCTTCTTAATAAATTAGGCTTTGTATATACGGGCATCATTCATCTTAAAAATGGTGACGAGAGAAGGGCGTATCAATTAATTAAAAGTAAATAAATACAAAAAACACCTTATCGTGCATGATAAGGTGTTTTCTATTAGTATGATGTGATATACATAACTTTGGCTAAGTATGGACTTATCTCGTCAAAATCGTACCAACCCGAGCTTCTGTAGTTATCTTCTTCGCCGTTAGGGTTTGAGATGTATACTTTGCCGTCATCTGTCGCAGCAAGTAGAACCATGTAGTGCGACTTACTTGTGAAGCGATTCTCCTCTGGTTTATTCCATATACATACAATGATGGGTCTATTCGTTTTAAGATGACTGGTTAAACTTTCCTTTGATAAAGATTTTGCGTCGAAATAAAAGTCCGTATTGTCGACGCCGTAACTCTTTAGCTCCTTTGAAAGCTTTGTGTAGTCGAGGCGAGGGTAGTACTTCTCACGTAGATCTTCTGGCGTAAGACTTTGACCGTAGCCCGACAAAACTATGGACATGGCGGTGATGCCACAGCCGTAGTCTTCCATATTGCCGCTCCAGTACTCATTGTCCTTCCATGGCTCGACATTTTGCTTATACTCGGTATAAGTCTTTTTATTTTCATCCACTGTTGTGAACTTTGTGAAATAGCCTTCGCCACTTATCTTTTCTTGACCAACGCCGTTATAGTTTTCGTTCGTATCCATCTTAATATCTTTATACGGACTGCTTATGCCAGTTTTTTCTAAGTAATAGTTAAGCGTGTCATTGGCGCTTTCAATTATATTGCTTCTAAGTCTAGCTTTTTTAATTAATATGAAAGATATAATTAATACTATTAAAGTGAAGAAAAATGTCTTTCTTCTCTTTCTTTTTCTTTTTAGCTTTCTCTTTTTATTTATGTATGCTCTGGATTTATTATTATCCATATAATCATCCCTTCTTAAGACTATTATAATATATAAATCTTAATTTTTTCTTAAATTAGACTTAATATTTTCTTAAATTTAAAAATTCTCATGAAAAAGCACCTCATCTACTAAAGATGAAGTGCTATAACTCAAAATTTTATTTATTTTGTGTTAATCTCGATATTGTTATTTTCATTACCAATAACTTTTATATCAAATGGTCCGTCGCCTGTTTCTTCAGCGTTTAGTGCAAGTGTAACTGTTTTGTATGCTATGACTTGTAGGGTTATAGTTGTTGGTCCTGGCGCTACGACTTGCGGATAGATCGTTATCTTATTATCCTTAAGTAGTACTTTTTCTACGCCAACTGTGTATCCTGGGTTAGGGAACTTCATTGTGAATGTGATTAGGATTTGATCGCCCTCTTTTTTATAGAAGATCGATTCGCCGTTGTTGCTTAAACCCTCTGAGATGTTTTGTACATCAAAGGATAGGTTTTTGGCTGTTTTTTCGCCTTCGTTATCCTTAAAAATCTTGTGTATTCTTTGCACGATTAAAACTCCTTCTACTTGTGATAGCTTTTTTTCTGGCGCATATTTTTTATCGCCATTGCCATATACTATGCCTTTATTTACAAGGTATTTTAACTTTTCTTTTCTAATCTTGTCCATCTTTTCAATGTCAGTGAAGTCTATGTTTTTTTCTTCGCTACGAGCGAATTTTATGTTCTTCACACCGTCAAAGATGTAGTCAAGCATTGATTCTCTTGTAAGATAGTTGGAGTCACCATATATACTTACTTTGAAGTCGCCATATTCGTTAGATAGTTTTTCCAGTGCACTTGCAAATTGTTTTGCTTCTAGCGGAGCGTTTGGCTCGAACTTCGCATAATTATCTTTCGCAAGCTCTGTAAAGTACTTCTTCATAAATTCATCTTCAATTTTTTTCTCAGCCCAGTGACCTTTTAATTTATCTATACCCATTGCCATGGCTGTGCTTGATAGCAAAATGCATATCAATAATAGGGCGCTTATCATTCTCTTCTTCATATGTTTTCCTCCTTTACTATGATTCTACCTTTATTATATCATAAAGCTAGCTTATTAGAGGTTACAAATGTATTAAATCATTTTAGATCAAGAAGCGAGCCTGTATAAAGCTCGTAGTAAAGGCCTTTCTTCGACATAAGCTCATCGTGCGTACCAGTTTCTTTTATGCCGTCATCTGTTAGAACGATGATGGTTTTTGCGTTTTTAATAGTTGAGAGCCTATGGGCAATAGTAAGTGTCGTTCTACCCTCCGAAAGCTTTTCAAGTGACTCTTGTATAAGTCTTTCGCTAGTGTTATCAAGAGCCGACGTAGCCTCGTCAAGTATAAGCACTTTTGGATTCTTTAAAAATACTCTTGCTATGGCTATCCTTTGCTTTTGACCGCCAGATAGCTTTACGCCACGCTCGCCAACATAAGTGTTAAAGCCATCTTTCAGTTCCATAATAAAGTCATATGCGCCAGCAAGTTTAGCTGCCTCGATGATTTCATCTTTGCTTGCATCGATCTTGCCATATTTGATATTATCAAGTATAGTGCCGCTAAATAGGTAGACTTCTTGTTGAACCGAGCCAATATTTTGTCTTAAGGACTTTAGTGTGAAGTCTTTAATATTTCTGCCATCTATCAAAATCTCTCCGCTTGTAACATCGTAGAAGCGAGGTATTAAGTTAACTAGAGTCGTTTTACCTGAGCCAGATGGTCCAACTATAGCGATGGAGTCGCCCTCATTAACCACTAGATTGACATTAGAAAGAACTTTGTTTTTGTCGTCAGGGTAAGTGAAGCTCACGTCCTTAAACTCGATTTTGCCCTTGACATCTTTTAGCTCGATGGCGTCTTCTTTGTCAAAGATATCGACGTCTGTATCCATAATCTCGATGAAGCGCTCTATGCCAGTCATGCCGGCATTGAAGTTCTCCATGAAATCGACTATTCTTTTTATAGTTGTGAGTAGGCTTGTTGCGAATAATACATAGGCAATCATGTCACCAGCTGATATTTTCCCAGCCTGCATTAAAAAGCCGCCCAAAGTAATTATCATAGTATACATGATGGCATCGAAGATTCTATTTACAGTGCCAAAGCCCGCCATATATGTGTATCTCTTCTTTTTAATCTCAAGGAATTTATCGTTATCTTTTTCAAATTTTTCGACTTCAACATCTTCATTCGCAAAGGACTTAACTACTTTTGAGCCAAGTAGCGAGTCCTCAAGTCCTGAGTTTAAGTCGCCTATGTGATCTCTTTGCTCCTTAAAGGCGCGGCGCATCTTGCGGTTGTATGAGCTTGACGCATATATCATTATAGGTATCATGATAAACATTAGCACTGTTAATAAAACATTGATCTTAATTAAAATTGCAAATGAAATAATTATCTTGAATATAGCAATTAAAAACTCTTCAGGACAATGGTGAGCGAACTCAGTTACGTCGAAGAGGTCATGAGTGATTCTGGCCATGATTTGACCGACCTTAGTATTGTTGTAGTAACTGTCTGATAGGTGCTGCAAATGGGCAAAGGCATCGCTACGCATGTCTTTTTCGATGTAGGCGCCCATGATGTGACCGACCTTAGTCATGTAGAATTGAGCAACTATCTCAACTACGCGCAGTGCGAAGTAAAGTCCAGCTACTTTTAAAATGTACTCATTTGTTAAAAGTAAAATGTCTTGTGCAGCCGTATTAGTTATGCTTCTTAATAATAAAGGAAAGACTAGTTCACACACTGTAGTTAATACAGCGCAGAACAAGTCTATGAAGAGAATTTTTCTATATTTTTTAAAGTAGGGTAAAAAGCGTTTTATTAGTTCTTTATTTTTCATTATTCCTCCTTTTATAGTTTAGTACAGCGTCTAAAGCGTGAACCTTTAGCGCCTTAAGTGATATTACGTAGATGACTAAGGCGATGACGCCTGATATAGCCATCATTAAAAATTTGATTATTTTCTTTTCTCCCAAAACTTTTACGCCGAGAGTAAATAGTAAATACATTGCTAGTGCCATGATGATGGAGGCTGCTAGTATCTTTATAAGTGAAATTAGATTGTCTTTGATCTCAATATCTGGATAAACTTTCTTAAGCGAGATATATAGTGTGATTGCTGAAACTAATGATGAGATCGATGTAGCTAGGGCAAGGCCTTTGTGCTGCATAAACTTAACTAGTATTATGTCAAAGGCGATGTTTACTGCGACAGCTATAAGTCCATTGATCATCGGTACTTTAGTCTTTTGCATCGAGTAGAACACTTTTTCGAATATCATTCTTAATGAGGCAAAGAAAAGTCCTAAGATGTAGAATGTTAGCGCACCTGAGGTCATCAGTGTGGCTGTTTCGTTAAACATATTTCTTTGGAAAAGTATCTCAACTATCGGATAGCTTAAAAAAACTATTGCAAAAGTTGCTGGAAGCGTGATAAGTGCGACGATATCGACACTTTCACTGATTATGCTTCTGATCTCTTGACTTTCGTTTCTAATCATTGATGACGATAGTTTTGGGAAGATTACAGTTGTTAGTGCCATAACAAAGACAGATATAATCATAAGATATATCTTGGACGAATAGTTTAGTACCGAGATTGATCCACTAACTAGCTCTGAGGCTAGTGTTTTGTCTACAACTAAGTTGATTTGATATGCGCTCGAGCCTATAAGTATAGGTACGATAAGCTTAAACATCTTCGCTACATAAGGGTCTTTGAAGTCAAGATCGGGTGAATATCTGTATCTTTTGTGCTTAACAGCAGGGAGCTGAATCAAAAATTGCATGGACGCAGCTATAACGCTAACGAACATCAATAGATCGATATTGCCTCTTCTCGCAAAGAAGATTAGGAAGATGATGAATACTAGATTGTACGGTATGCCCATGATGGCATAAGGGCCAAAAACGTTTTCTGATTGCAAAAAGCTCGAGAAAATGTATGTGATTGACAAAAACAAAATGATAGGCACACCTATTCTCATTAGGTAGGCTGTGTAGGCAAGCGTCTCGCCAGTAAAGCCCTTCGCTATAAGCTTAGTAATTTGCGGAGCAAAGATGTATGACAAAGCGCAAAGGATTAAGGCGATGAGGCCGATGATGTTCATGATTTTGTTCATGAATTTTAATTTACCTCTTTTGCCTTCTTTCTCTTCTACCTCTGAAAATATCGGCACAAGCGTAGTGTTTAAGCCACTACCAAGTGCTCCTATCAAAAAGATAACTGCGGTAGTCGCAGCAGTATACATATCAGTCTCGAGATTGGCACCGTACTTCGATGCGATCATTGTCTCTCTGAAGAAGCCCATGATCTTGCTGATAAGCGTGAAGACGGATATCATCGCGAGTGATTTTATAACAGTTTTTTTATTTGACATATATAAACCTCTTTTGTTTTAAATTCTTCTTGAATTTTATCACAAAGCATGGAAAAAATCAAGTTATAAGAGGTAATTTTCAATAAAGTGAGCCGCTCCTGACTCATCGCAATCCTTGGTAATGTAAGTCGCTGCCTCTTTGATTATAGGCATGGCATTAGCCATAGCAACTGAGGCACCTGTACCCTTAATCATCTCTAAATCATTTTCGCTGTCGCCAAAGCTTATAGTGTCTTTAATATCAATACCAAGCTTATGGATTATTTCATTTATTCCGACAAGCTTAGATGTCTTTATGCTATTGATATCAGCAAAGTCATCGTTCCATCTCTTAAAGACAGAGTTTTTCATATATGGTATTAGATGCTCTTCGTCAAAGTCCTTAGTCGTGTATGAATTCATTTGATATATCTTACTTAAATCAAGCTCATCTAGTGAGGCAATCCTTGGTATAGGCACTTCGACGTGGTCATGAACCGCGTGAACCTTATCATCCACTTTATTAAGTATAACGCCTTCGCGAGTGAAGAGTGATAAGGCAAAGCCAAGCCTATTCGCAGCGTCTACTATGAAGCGAACGTCCTCTTCCTCCATAAAGTGCTCTGAAACAATTTCTTCGCCTATAACGTTTAAGTTGCCGTTCATGCCGACAAAGCCATCGACCTCAAGAGTATTGTCAAGAACCTTCATTATATTTGATTTTTCACGGCCCGATGAGATGAAGACCATAATCCCTTTTTCTCTTAGCTTATTCATAGCGGCGATATCTCTTTCACTTATCTTATGAGTAGTGAAGCTCACTATCGTCCCGTCCATATCAAAGAAGGCCGCTTTTATATTATTTAATTTCATTTTCATACCTCCATACAATTATTTATACCCATTAGCATAATTAATATAATATACTAAGTACTTTTAGTGAAGCTGCTAGCTTGAAAAGGAACAAGCGAATTAGATAACGATAAATTTATCACTATAGGCAAAAAAAGTGTTGCATAAGTAGCAGGTTTGTAGTATAATTATAGTATCAATAGTAAACAATCATTAAGGAGGTAAAATGATGGAAAAAACAAAAAAGAAACGTTCATTAAGTGCTTATAGTATTCTTATTCTAATTATACTATTTGTTGCAATCTTATCATGGATTTTTAATGGAGCACAATTTGCCCCTGTAGTTCCTAAGGGAGCTGAAGAAGCTGTTACTGAAGTAGCAGGAGCTAGACTTCCAGACATCACAATGAGTTTCTACAACGGCTTTGTTGACGCTATAGATATCGCCATCTTCGTATTGGTTATCGGTGGTTTCCTAGCAGTTGTTAACAAGACAGGAGCTCTTGAAGCTGGTATTCACAGACTAGTTAAGAACATGAAGGGTAGAGAAATGGCTCTTATCGCTGTACTTATGATTCTTTTCTCAATAGGTGGATCAACTTACGGTATGGCAGAAGAAACTGTAGCCCTATATCCTCTAATCATTACTGCGATGGTAGCTGCAGGCTTTGATACTATGGTTGCTGTAGCAACTGTTCTTCTTGGAGCAGGTGCCGGCGTACTTGGTTCAACAGTTAACCCATTTGCTACTGGTGTAGCTATGGACGCACTTAACGGTGCAGGCGTTGAATGTAACAAAGGTACTGTAATTCTACTAGGCGCAATACTTTGGGCAGTTGCTCTAGGTACTGCTATGTACTTCGTATTAAGATACGCTAGCAAAGTACACAAAGACAAAGGCTCAACAATATTATCTCTTCAAGAAAGAGAAGTTATGGACAAAGAATTTAAAACAACTAAGACTGAAGACGAACTTGTTTACACAGGTAGACATAAATTCATTCTAGTTATATTCGCAATTACTTTTATAGTTATGATTATATCATTAATTCCTTGGCCAGATTTTGGCGTAACAGCTTTTGAAGGCTGGTCAGCATTCTTGACAGACACAGCACTTGGTGAATGGTACTTCCCAGAAATTTCAGTATTATTCTTCCTTATGTCTATAGTTATAGGCTGGATCGGAAGATTATCTGAAAAGGAATTGGTTAACGCATTCGTTGACGGAGCAAAAGACATCTTATCAGTTGTATTAGTAATCGTTGTAGCAAGAGCAGCATCTGTACTTATGGCTCAAACACACATCGACGCACTTATACTAGATAGATCAGCAACAGCTCTAGCAGGCCTACCAGTTTACTTATTCGTACCATTTGCATACATCGTATACATCGCACTATCATTCTTCATCCCATCAACATCAGGCCTTGCAACACTATCTATCCCAGTTATGGGTGGACTAGCTGCTAGACTTGGTTACTCACCAGAAGTTATGATATTAATATTCTGCGCTGCAGAGGGCGTTGTAAACTATGTAACACCAACATCAGGCGTTGTTATGGGCGCAATACAAATTTCTAAGATGGAATTAGGTACTTGGTATAAATGGGTTAAGAAACCTCTTATATTCACAGTAATATTCTCAATAATTGTATTAACTGTAGCAATGATGATATTCTAAAATTGTTTACTATCGGAGAAGTCCCTTATGGGGCTTCTTTTTTGTACATAGATATAGAAAATAATCTTCATTTATGATATAATTACATTGGAGGAATGTATGGAGAAGATAATTGAAGAAATAAAAAGATTAAATATAGAAACGATTAAAGAGGACGAAAGCTTATCGAAGTACACTACTTTTAAGATAGGTGGGCCAGCACACGTCTTGGTCGAAGCGAAGAGCGATGAAGAAATTCTAAAGCTAGTGAAGCTCTTTGACGAGATGAAGGAAGACTACCTTATCATTGGCAATGGCAGTAACCTTCTTATCAGCGATGCTGGCATTGAAAGACCTGTCATAGTACTTGATAAAAACTTTGCTCATATCGAGCAAATAGATGAAGTGACTTTATATGCTGAGGCAGGCGCTTCACTTAAGAGCCTTGCCAATAAGGCGCTTGAGCTAGGTCTAGGTGGTCTCGAAGCCATATCAGGCATACCTGGAACAGTTGGCGGAGCTGTATATATGAACGCCGGTGCCTATGGCAGCGAGATTAAAGACGTTGTGACTAAGATAAGATATATTAAAGATGATAGTATAGCCGAAATTAATGCGAGCGAAGCAAATTTTGCTCACAGAAGAAGCATTTTTCAAGAGAAGGGCTACATCATATTAGGCGCCTACTTTAAATTAGAGAAAAAAGATAAGAAAGATATAGAAGAAGAGCAAAGAGATTACACCCAAAGAAGAAAGGACAAGCAGCCACTTGAGTATCCATCAGCAGGCTCTGTATTTAAGAGACCAGAGGGCTACTACGCATCGAAACTGATTGAAGACGCTGGACTAAAGGGACTATCCGTCGGCGGCGCCATGGTTAGTAAAAAGCACTCAGGCTTTATAATTAACACAGGAAATGCAAGTTTTGATGACGTAGTCACACTTATTGAAAAAGTCAAAGCCATAGTCCTAGAAAAGTTCGCTGTAAGTCTTGAAGAGGAGATAAGGATTATAAATGAATAAAATTAGATTATATGGCGACTACCATACACATACGATATTCTCATCAGGAACAAAAGGCAACCTTGGTAGGCACGCCACACAAACACCTGAGGAGAGTGCAAAAAAAGCGTATCTTATGGGCCTTAAGGAGCTTGCAATCACAGATCACGGCCTAGCTCATTACATGTTCGGCATAAAGAGAAGCAATTTGCCAGTTCTTAGAGAAAGGATTGACAAGCTAAACGAAGAGTATAATGACAAGGGACTTAAGATACTCATGGGTGTCGAAGCGAATTTGCTAGACTTTGACGGAACCGTGGATCTTGACGAGGACGTAATGAAATACCTAGACATAGTGCTTATGGGCTTTCATTACGGCATAAAGACGAAGAACTTCAAGGAACAGATGAAACTATCGATACTGCCGCAAATATCAAAGCCATTCAAAAAATGGCACGAAAGAGTGATTGAGAGGGTTACTGACTCATATATCAAGGCGATAGAGAATTACCCGATAAAGATAATTACTCATCCGGGCGACAAGATAGACGTAAACATTGTTAGACTTGCCAAAGCATGTGAGAAACATGGCGTGGCACTAGAAATAAATTCATCGCATAAGAATCTGTCAGTTAAGGACTTAATCAAGATCAAGGACATTGACGTAGACTTATACGTTGGATCAGACGCGCATAAATTAGAGCGCGTGGGCGATGTAAAAGAAGCATTAAGAAGAGCTGACGAAGCTCAAATTGATATCAATAGAATCAAGAATATTTATATAGAGTAGGAGGATATTATGGACATATATGTAGTAACAGGCATGAGTGGTGCCGGAAAGAGTTCTTTATTGAATTTCATGGAAGATAACGGATTTTACTGCATTGACAATATGCCTCCTGTTTTATTGCCAAAATTCTTTGAGCTAATTGACAGTGAGAACGAAAATATTAACAAGGTAGCCTTTGGTATGGACATAAGGGGCAAGGAGTTTTTCAATGACATGCTCACTGTGATAGATGGGCTTGAAGAAAAGAATTTAGATTTTAAGCTGATATTTTTAGACGCAAGAGACAGCGAGCTCATAAAGCGTTTCAATGAAAGAAGAAGGCCGCATCCACTCAGCAAAGACGGCTCACTTAAAGATGGCATACAAAAGGAAAGAGAGATACTTAAAGAGCTTAAGGACAAATCCGACTACATCATAGATACAAGCTCAATGAAGAGCAGCGACCTAAAGGATAAGCTATACGAGATACTTTCAAACACTATTACGAGAAAGAAACTTACCATAGTCGTGGAAAGCTTTGGCTTTAAGTACGGCATTTTAGAAGAGGCAGACCTTGTCTTTGATGTGCGCTTCTTGCCTAATCCATATTATCTTGATGATCTAAGGCCATTGTCAGGACTTGACGCAGAGATAAAAGAATTTTTAGAGAAATATGATGCGACTGAAGAATTTTTCCAAAAATTAGTTGATATGCTTGACTTTTTACTACCAAATTATATAAAGGAAGGCAAAAATCAATTGACTATAGGTATGGGCTGCACAGGCGGTAGACACAGAAGCGTTTACATGGCTGAAAGGCTATATGAATATTTAAAAGAAAAGAAGAATTTAACTGTTTTGAAAAATAGAGATATGTATAAAGAGGCTCGCAATGTATAATAAGTACAGGAGCCTAAACCCTAAGATACTTGCAATAGGCGGAGGAACGGGTTTATCTACGTTGCTTAAGGGTATTAAAAATTACTCATCAGATATAACGGCGATAGTGACCATGGCTGACGATGGCGGGGGAAGCGGAGTTTTAAGAAGGAGCTTCGGCATGCTGCCGCCAGGCGATGTGCGTAACTGTCTTCTAGCGCTGTCGGATATTGAGCCTGAGATGAATACACTTTTATCACATCGCTTTGAGAAGGGCGAATTGAAGGGCCAATCCTTCGGTAATCTATTTTTGCTCGCGATGAATGAGATATACGGCTCCTTTGAAGAAGCTGTCAAGATGGCATCGAGCATACTAAGGGTCAAGGGAACTGTTATGCCAATCACCGTAAACGATGTCAATATTGAGGCGACTTACGATGACAAGAGCAAGGCCTTTGGCGAGAGCATATTGCCAGCTGAGGCGATTAAAGACAATAAAAAGATAAAGAGGGTTGAATTGTGTCCGAAGGACGTTGAGCCGCTTGATGGTGTAATCACAGCTATAAACAAGGCGGACATCATACTTATAGGCCCAGGCAGCTTATATACATCAATCATACCAAATCTGCTTGTTGAGGGCGTGACGGAAGCAATCCTTTCTTCACCAGCGAAGAGGATTTACGTGCAAAACGTAATGACGCAGCACGGCGAGACCGATGAGATGTCTGTAAAAGATCACGTTGAAGCAATTTTCGAGCACTCAGACAAAATTTTTGATTTAATCATCATAAATAATAAGGTCTTAAGCGAGGACCTTAAGAAAAAATATCAAGAAGAGTATCAAGAACAAATATTTTTGACTTATGACGACAAGAAATTTTTAGAAGAAGAAGGTATTGATTACATTGAAGGCGACTGCTTGGATGACGGCGACTACGCCAGACACGACAGCGAGAAGCTTTCGAACATGATTATCGATTATTATATAAGGACTAGAAGGGTAAAGACTTATGAGAAATAAATTATTCGTGATAGGTAGCCCGATTGAGCAGTCAAAGTCACCAGAAGTGATGGCGGACTTTATCAATAGCAGTGGGCTTGATCTTATTTACGAAAAAAGAGAAGTGAATAAAGACGGCCTTGAAAGCTTTGTAAATGAAGCAAAGACTGGCGAAGTGCTTGGCTTTAACATAACAACGCCACTTAAGGAGGAAATTTTAAAATACGCGGATGAAGTGAGTGAAGCGGTGAAAATTTTAGGAGCAGCCAATACAGCAAGCCTTGCGAGTGGCAAGATGAGCCTACACAATACTGATTACATCGGCTTTATGAAGGACATCGCGAGCCTAATACCAAAGTATGAGAGATACTCCTACGCTGTTTTAGGTACTGGCGGAGCGGCTCGCAGCATTATTTATGCTCTTACTAAGCTAAATATCTTTCAGATAACTGTTTACACGCGTGACGAGGTCGAAGCGCATTACAAGCTAAAGAACTTCGAAGACGATATCGAGATATATCCTTATGGCTACGGCATGGATCAAGATGTCATCATAAACGCGACTGGTCTTGGCATGGCAGGTAGGCTTGATGAGAGCCCATTATCAAAGGAAGACTTTGAGATGAGTAGAGCAGGTTTTGCTTATGACCTAACATATAACCCCGAAGAGACAAAATTCTTGGCGCTTGCTAAAGAAGCGGGTCTCATCACTATGAATGGCTGGGGCATGTTTATGGGCCAAGCGGAAGAAGCGTTTAAAATATGGACTGGAGCTGATAGAAATGAACTTTGAACAAGAAAAATCATCAAAGAAATATAAAGAAAAGACAATTATAAATATAGGCGGCAAAAAAATTGGCGAGGGCTTTGCTATTATCGCTGGTCCTTGCGCGTGCGAATCATACGAGTCCCTTCTTGATGAGGTAAAATTTTTATCATCTCGCGGTATAAAGTTTATAAGAGCAGGCGCTTTCAAGCCAAGGACGTCGCCATATAGCTTCCAAGGCTTAGGACGTGAGGCACTTGACTATTTCAAAGAGATAAAAAAGGCCTACGACGTGAAATTTGTCTCCGAGCTAATGGATTTGCGTGAGCTTGATTATTTTATGGACGCAGTTGACATAATTCAAGTTGGCGCAAGAAATATGCAAAATTTTTCGCTATTAACAGAGCTTGGCAAGATTAATAAGCCTGTACTATTAAAAAGAGGTTTTGCGAATAAGATAAAAGAATTTATTGCAGCGGCTGAATATATTTTAAAGGGTGGCAACGAAGATGTCATCTTATGCGAAAGAGGTATCAGGACTTTTGAGACAGCTACGAGAAACACACTAGACATCTCGAGTGTACCGATTATTAAGAAGTATACAAATCTACCAATCATAGTTGATCCATCACACGCAGGCGGCCTTGATTACTTAGTAAAGCCACTAAGCCTAGCGAGTGCGGCTGTTGGTGCTGATGGCATTATGGTCGAAGTAAATGACAAGAAGACAGAGGCTCTATCAGATGGGGAACAAGCCATATCATATGATGAGTTTGATGACTTGTTAGTCGATTTAAAGAAGATACTTAAGGCGATGGACAAGACTTATGAATAGAGATGGACTTGCTTACGAGATAAAAATCATTCACAAGGCGAGTGAAATAGATTTAGAAGAAAATTTTACGAACTACCTTGTATTAACTGATAGAAATCTCTATAGAGAGCAAAGGGCTTTCATCGATGAGATACTTAAGAAATATGACGCTTTTCTATACGTGATAGACGCAGGTGAAGAGGCAAAGAGCCTAAGCGTTTTGGAAAATCTTCTTGAGTACGCAGCCGACAAGCTCGATAGGCACTCACTTATAATCAATGTGGGTGGCGGCGTAGTAACGGACATAGGCGGCTTTGCGGCGTCGATTCTATTTCGCGGCATAAAGCACGTAAATATCGCAACAAGCCTACTTGCTATGACAGACGCAGCCATTGGCTCCAAGACTGGCATCGATTTTTGCGATAAGAAAAACATCTTGGGTACTTTTTATGACCCATACAAAGTCTTTATTGCCATAGATGCGCTTGAAACGCTTCCTAAAGATGAGTATATATCAGGATTTGCTGAAGTAATTAAGCATGCGCTTATATATGATAATGGTCTTTATGATCTAATAAAAAAAGATGCGGCGATTGAAGAAGTTTTAGAAAAATCCATTGCCACGAAAGTTCATTTCGTCTCTGAAGACAAAAATGAAAAAGGCGCTCGCATGGCACTAAACTTTGGTCATACATTTGGCCACGTGATTGAAGCAGCTAGTCACTACACTTTGTCACATGGTAAATGCGTTGCCATTGGCATGAAGATTGCCCTTGAGCTTGGCAAAATTTTAAATATAACAGACGAAGACACTTACAAGAGAAGTTTTGAATTAATTCACAAATATTATCCAAGTGAAGAAATAAATTATGAGATAGAATCACTTAAGAGTGATAAAAAGATGATGGCGGACGAAATTAATTTTGTTTTTCTTGCAAATAGAGGGGCCATCATCAAAAGGGTGGACGAGAGAAAGGTAGTAGAGCTTTATAATGAGCATATTAAGAATAAAAAACTCTAAATTAATGGGGCCGGTTTATGTAAATCACTCAAAAAGCTACTTGCACAGATATATCTTTGCAAGTTCTTTTGCTGCCGAAAACACGATTATCAAAGGCTTTGATCTATCTGAAGACATCAAAGACACCATGCTTAGCCTAATAAGCTTCGCTGATTTTGATCTTTTGGATAGTGGCGACGTCCTTGTTAAGCCGCGCGAAAATAAGAAAAGCCCAGACAGAGTGCGCATCGAAGCCTCTGGCACAACGCTTCGCTTCATATTATTTAATATACTTGATGGCAATTTGCACGAGATATACATGGGCGATAAGCTATTTGAAAGGCCAAATGATCCCGCCTTTAAGATCTTTGATGACAATGGTATTAAGTACCGCATCAATGACAAGAACAAGTCCATAAGCATAAAGGGAGACCTAGTTAAGGATGAATACATAATCTCAGAAGACATCTCGAGCCAATTCGTTTCATCACTCTTATTTAAGCTTGCGCGCATGAACTTTGACTCGCGTATAGTTCTTGACTGCGATTTATCCTCGCGCTCATACATAGACATGACAATTAACTGCCTTAATGACTTTGGCGTCGAGATCGATGCGAGTGAAAATGAATTTAAGATAAAAGGCGGACAAGAATTTAAATCCGCTGGCGAATATATTATTGAAAGAGATTACTCAAACGCAGCTAATTATTATGCAGCAAACTACTTAGGCTCAGATATTGACATTATGGACATGCTTGATACGAGTATACAAGCTGATAAGATGGTTAAAGATACTTTATTAAGCTACGATCAAACTCAGGACCTCATCATCGATATGAAGAATAGCCCAGACGCAGTGCCGATACTTGCGATGGCTGCACTATTTAGAAAGCATAAAACTACTTTCACTTCGGTAAAGAGACTGATGTATAAGGAGTCAAATAGGGTTCAGGCCATAATCAATGAGCTAAAAAAGATTGGCGCCAAAATTACATTTATTGACGATAAACTCATCGTGAATCCGCTTGAGGACATCATCATGTACACGAACAAGTTTGACGCGTATAATGACCATAGGATAGCCATGATGATTGCGATACTTGCGACAAGGCTTGATCAAGACATCTTCTTAAGTGGCTACGAGTGCGTGAATAAGTCATATCCGAAGTTTTTTGAAGATTATATAAGTTTAGGGGGCGAGGTCAATGTCATCGACAATTGGAAATAGAATAAGGCTGACTCTTTCAGGTGAATCGCACGGAAAATTTATGACAGCGACGCTTGATGGTTTAGCTAGCGGCATAGAGGTCAATAGAGACTACATTGATAAAATTCTCGCAGAAAGAAGACCAAGTACGGCTGCCTCGAGCGCTAGAAGAGAGAAGGATGATTACGAAATCATCTCTGGCGTCTTTAATGGCTTCACTACAGGAGCCGCGCTTACTATACTTATGAAAAATGCTGACGTAGATAGCTCTTCTTATGAAGCTAGAAAAGATTTAGCAAGGCCGTCGCAGGCTGATTACCCAGCCTTTATTAAGTACAAGGGCTTTAATGACTATCGCGGCTCAGGTATATTATCAGCTCGTTTAACAGCGCCAGTTTGTGCGGCGGCTGCGATAATATTAAAAGAGCTAGAAAAGGAAGGAATCACTTTTGAAACGCATCTAAAACGCTTAGGCGCTATGCTTGACGAAGAGGGCGGCGAAGAATTTTTATCGAAGAAATATCATATGTATAAGTACAGAGACGACGAGATCGAAAAGTATTTAGATGAAATAAAAAATGAAAACGATAGCGTCGGAGCAGAGGTCGAATTAATTATAAAGGGCGTCAAGGCAGGTCTTGGCGATCCGCCATTTGCCCCGCTTGATGGGGAGCTGGCAAGATACATGTATTTGATTCCATCTGTAAAATCAGTTTCCTTTGGTCATGGATATGGCTTTGCTCAAAGCTTAGGAAGTGAAGTAGCTGACGAGTTGAGGGTAGATAGTGGCAAAGTAAAATTTTTAGAAAATAATAATGGCGGCATCATTGGCGGCATATCAAATGGCGCTGACATAGTGCTAAGTGCTGTGTTTAAGCCTATCGCCTCAATCGCTCGTGAGTTCAAGACCATAAACATGAAGACTATGGAAAACGCTGAGATAAAGATAAGTGGTAGGCATGACGCCTCAGTCGTTCCACGCGTCTATACAATTATGAAGTGCTACTCGGCTCTTGCTATCTACGATATGCTGGTGAGCGCATGAACATCATTATCATAGGCATGCCAAACAGCGGCAAGACGACTATCGCCTACGAGCTCGCCCGCAAGATCGGCTACAAGGCCATTGACACGGATAGGCTGATCGAGAAAGAGGCAGGCATGAGCATAAATGAAATTTTTCAAAAATATGGCGAAGAAGAGTTTAGGCGCAGAGAGACAAAGGTTTGCGAAAGAGTAAGTAGACTCGATAAAAGGATTATAGCGACTGGCGGCGGAACGGTTATGCGCGAAGAAAATATGGCGCATCTAAAAAGCAATGGCTACGTCATTTATCTAAAGAGGCCGCTTGAGTTTTTGAAGACAAATCTCGATACATCGAGGAGGCCCTTACTAAGAGCTGAGGGCGACCCAATGAGAAAGCTTTACGAAGAGAGGGCGCCGCTATTCGAAAAGTACGCGGACATGACGATGAAGGCGGACAAATCAGTTTTTTTGATGTGCAAGGAGCTCAAAAGGCGTTTAAAGGTACAAGGAGTGATTAAATGAAGAAGATACTTGTGGTCAACGGACCGAATATCAATATACTTGGCAAGAGAGAGCTTGAAATTTATGGCGATTTATCTTATAATAATTTAGTGGATGAATTAAAGTCTTATGCGAATGGCAAAGGCATTGGCTTAGATGAGTTTCAGTCAAATAGTGAAGGAGCCATCATTGACAAGCTTCAAGAGTTAATTGACGGAGATTATAGTGGCCTTATCATCAATCCGGCTGCTTACTCGCACTACAGCTACGCCATATACGACGCGCTAAAGGCCATTAAGATAAAAAAAGTCGAAGTGCACTTAACAAATATATTTGCACGCGACGAATTTAGAAAAAATTCTGTCACAGCAGCAGCTTGTGATGGCGTTATTTCAGGCTTTGGCTTTGATTCATACAAATTAGCAATAGATTATTTATTAAGGGAGGAATAAAAATGGACGTAAAACACGATTTAGACTACATGGTAGAATTTATGGTGAAGCTACTAAAGACACCATCACCAACAGGAGATACTATTAAGGCACTTAACTTAGTTGAAGAAGAATTCGCTAAGTACGGCTTAAAGGCTCATAAAAATGCAAAGAACGGCTTCTATGTAACAGTAGAAGGCGAAGATGACGAAGAGCAAGTGACTTTATCAGCTCACGTTGATACACTTGGCTGCATGGTTAAGGACATCACTGGTAATGGCAGACTTAAACTTACTAAATTAGGCGGCTACCCATGGAACGTTATTGAAGGATGCGAATGCGTTATCTCAACTATTGATGACGGCGAATACACAGGAACTATACTTACAAATGTTTCTTCAACTCACGTTTATGGCGCAAAGGCTGACGAGACAAAGAGAGACGAAGACTCAATGGAAATAAGAATTGACGAAAAAGTTTCATCAAGAGAAGATGTTGAAAAGCTTGGTATCAATGTTGGTGACTACGTTTATCTATATCCAGGCACATGGGTTACACCATCAGGCTTTATTAAATCAAGACACCTTGATGACAAGGCATGCGTTGCTGTTCTTGTTGGACTAGTAAAATATTTAAAAGAAAATAATATTAAGCCAAAACACACAACAAACTTCTTCATCTCAAACTATGAAGAGCTTGGTCACGGATCAACAGCTGGTCTACCTGAAAAGACAGTTGAATTCATCTCTGTTGATATGGCAGCGCCAGGCACTGGACAAACATCATCAGAATTCAAATGCACTGTTTGTGTAAAGGACTCTTCAGGACCATATGACAAGATGATGAGCGAAAAATTAATCAAACTTGCTAGAAAGAATGATATACCATACGCTATAGACATCTACCCATACTACGGTTCAGACGCGTCAGCTGTTTTAAGAGCTGGCTGGAACGTTAGAGCCGCACTTATAGGACCAGGTGTTGACGCATCACACAGCTTTGAAAGAACACATAAGGAAGCAGTTGACGCAACATTTAAGCTAGCACTAGCTTATCTACTTGAAGACTAATAGCTTATATATAAAAAATGCTTACAGCAATCGCTGTAAGCATTTTCTTTTTGCATCTTTACTTAAAAATGTAATTATAAATTATATTTATGAACTCATCTCTATTGATCTTAGCGTTCTTGTCAATGGCCTTACCATTAACATATCCAAGAGCCTTGGCTATGGCAAGATAAGAATTTTCTTCCTTTGTAAGTTTTGCCTTAGTGTTGACTGGCTTAAATATGTCCTTGCCAACAAGCTCTTCCATGCCTTTTAGCCTTACAATGTATTTTGCTAAATCAATATTTGTGATTTCTTTATCTTTATTCACTTCATTTTCTTTGATGACGCCATCTCTTATAGCTCTTTGATAAGCGTTATCTATAGTCTCATCTATATCATTATTTCTTGAGCCATATCTATAAATAAAAGTCATAAAGTCTTTTTGCTTTAAGTTTTTATTTGGCATTATCTCGTCTTCAAGATATGAGTAGCCCATTTGCTTTAGTAGAGTCACCTTGTCTTTGTATTTTGATTTATCAATGTCGGAGTAATTTCTAAACTCATCTGCATTATTTGTAAGTTTTCCTGTTATAGCGTCAATCTCGATCCTAGTATTCTTTGGCATATAGCTTAAAACGACTTTTGACTTAGCTGGATCAGATTTATCTCTAATATATTGATAAGCTTCTTCGTATTGAATTTCTTTTTTAACTAGATTATAAGCTTCGTCTGCTGATATCTTTGCCTTTTCATAGCTCATAGGCTTTCTGTACCAAGCTCTTGAGTAGTCATTTACTTCTTTTGTATCCCTTGAAACGCCTAGGCTAATGGAGTTTTCTGGAACATAGTAGCCATCCATCACTCTTACAAAGTATATAGAATTATTTTCAGCACTTATGAATTTTAAATCCTTTTCATCAATGTCTGAAGCATTCTTCTTGATATAGTCAATAGCAATCTTTTTTAATTCATCAGAGCTTAGATCTTTTTTCTCACTATCGCCATTGTCAAAATTATTGTAGCTGCTAAATTTTAATAGTGTTAAATCCTTCGCATCAAATGAGATATTATAGTAAGTCTTTTTCTTATCTTTGCCACTCTCTAAATTGATGTGGTAGACGTAGTCCTTAGAGATGTAGTCTTGATTTAGACTGGATAAAGTCACCTTAGTATTGCTAGCGTCCTTAACATAAGTCTTTGCTTTTTTGACAGCTTCGTCCTTAGACTTGATGCCCTTAATCTTGTCAATGCCCTTAACTTCGTACTCGCTAAGACCATCCATAGCCCCTTCAGCAGCGGCGTCCTTAGTCATATAATTATTTAAAAAGACAGGGTAGTCGTAGCGCTCATATTTCTTTGTAGTCGAATTAACATAGTAATTTGCATTTAGCTCGTTGCTATATATAGTCTTAAATGTAAGCCTTGGCTCCTTCTTATCATTGATTACAAATTTAATCATAGGCTTTAGATATTCATTGTCCTTGCAAATATTTATAGCCTCATCCATAGTTAAATTGCTCTTAAGTGCATCAAACTCAGCTGTTTTTGAAAAGTCAAAGCCATGGCTATAGTTTAGTGAGTAGCTTTGCACGCTCTTATCAACATAGCTTATGGTAATGGAAGCGCCGTCACCAATAACGCGTCTATCGTTTACATATCTATCAAAGTTAAAAGTATATGCGTTGTCGCCACTAATGTTTTGATAAGTTTTTTCGTTTAGCTTAAGGCTCTTGCTATTGATAGGGTCGATTCTTTTAATCATCTCAGTGGCATATTTTTTCAAAGCTTCATACGAGTACTTTGGCTTAAGTGTTTCATACTTTTTGTTATCATAAGTATTGTAGTTAGTGATGTGCATGTCCTTTGATATGCTCACGTTTACATCACTTGAGCCGTCCTTTTTAGTCCATGATAAATTGTATATAGTGCCGTAGCCATCGTCACTAGAACTATTCACTTCAAAATTGTCATAAACATCTTTGATATTAAATACTTCTTTTGCTTTTAAAACTAATTTTTCCATTGTTTTGTCGTCTACCTTGTTTAGATTTTTTGTTTCTGCTAATGAATTTACTGGCAATGCGCACAAAACCATAACGATGGCGAGTGCCATTGCAATCATGTTCATCTTTTTAAACATAATATCATCTCCTTTGTCTATATTATACCACTTTAGTATAGAGGCATAACGATTTTAACAAAATTGTAAGTATTTTGATAAAGTCTGTGAAATTTATAGCATTAAAAATAAACTTGTGATATAATTATTACAAGAGGTGATTAAATGAAACACGATTTAGTCTTAGTAATAGATTTCGGCGGACAGTATAAGCAATTGATCGCGAGACGTGTAAGAGAAAATAATATTTACTCGGAAATAATTCCTTATACTAAAAGCATAGAAGAAATAAAAGCAAAAGACCCTAAGGCAATAATCTTTACAGGCGGACCAAACTCAGCCTACCTTGATGATTCACCATCGATATCGAAGGAGATCTTTGAGCTAGGCATACCTATACTAGGTATTTGTTATGGGGCTCAATTAACAGCACATCTATTGGGCGGTGAGGTAAAGAAAGGCTCTGAGAAGAATAGGGAATATGGCAAGACCATCTGCCACTACGAAGAGTCAAAGCTATTTAAGGGCTCTCCGAGCGGCCAAGTTTGGATGAGTCACACTGACTACATATCCAAATTGCCAGAAGGTTTTAAGTGCATCGCATCGACAGACAATTGCCCTATCGCAGCGATGGAAAATGAAGAAAAAAAGATTTACGCAGTGCAATTCCACCCAGAAGTAAAGCACTCAATCGACGGCGACAAGATGATTAGAAACTTCCTTTATGACATTACAGGTCTTAAGGGCGATTGGACGAGCGAAAATTTCATTGAAAACAAAGTTAAAGAGATTAGAGAAAAAGTTGGCGATAAAAAGGCCTTACTAGCACTATCAGGCGGCGTCGACTCATCAGTTGCTGCAGCTCTTATGCATAAGGCAATAGGCGACAATCTAACTTGCATCTTCGTTGACCACGGTCTACTTAGAAAAGATGAAGGCGATCAAGTCGAAGAGATATTTAAGAATAGATTCAAGATGAACTTCATCAGAGTTAACGCTCAAAAGAGATACATGGATAAGCTTAATGGCGTGTCAGAGCCAGAAAAGAAGAGAAAGATTATAGGCGAAGAATTCATCAGAGTCTTTGAAGAAGAAGCAAAGAAGCTTGGCAAAATCGAGTACCTTGTTCAAGGAACTATATATCCAGACGTAGTTGAATCAGGTACAAACGGCTCAGCAGTTATAAAGAGTCACCACAATGTAGGCGGCTTACCAGACGATATAGGCTTCGAAGGACTGATAGAGCCACTAAGAGAGCTATTCAAAGACGAAGTAAGAGCCATAGGACTTGAATTAGGATTAGATGAAGACCTTATCTATAGACATCCGTTCCCAGGACCAGGCCTTGCCATCAGAGTCATAGGCGAGATCACAGAGCAAAAACTAGAAATACTTCGTGAAGCAGACGCCATCTATATAGACGAGCTAAAGAAAAATGGTTTATATAGAAAGATTTGGCAAGCCTTTGCTGCGCTACCAGACATTAAAACAGTTGGCGTTATGGGCGACGAAAGAACATACGATTATGTGTGTGCCCTAAGAGCCGTAACAAGTACCGACGGCATGACAGCAGAGTTTTATCCAATAGATATGGATATACTTGCGAAGATCTCGAATAGAATAATTAATGAAGTAAAAGGAATTAATAGAGTGGTGTATGATATTACGTCGAAGCCACCAGGAACAATCGAGTGGGAATAGAGTAACAAATATGTTTCTGTTGTAAAACCATTGAAAACAGTTGGTTTTAGCGATTTGCAGTAGCAAAAAACTCCTGAATGATACTGTTTTGATACTAAAAAGGGGCAAAAGCAGGTCTGAAAGGGAGTTGTTGAATTTAGGTCAATAGTTTAGATAGCCTTACATCATTTTGGTGGGAGGCTTTTGTGGAAATAGTGAATGGTGAATTGGGACGAGCGTATGGACAATAAATATATCAAATTAAATATCTTTCCAATTATTGCTGAGGTACTGTTTGTATTAGCGTGCTTGCTATTTCAGGGATATTATATATACATCAATTTTCTGTTTTATGTAGTATTAGCAATTTATTTTTGGTTAAGAAAAGATTTTTCTATTCAAGAATGGTTGAATGCCATTAAGGGAGGAAATGCTTTTTGGAAGCATGTGATGTTGACGATATTATTCTTTTGTCTTTCTTTCGTATTTACAAATATCTTAGAAAATATGTTCCCATATCTTAGTACGGGAATGATTAATTTAAAAGCGGATAATTGGTTAAAACTTATTCTATTTGCAGGTTCTACAATAATATTGCCACCAATCGTAGAGGAAGTGTTTTATAGAAAAAACCTTACATCTTTTAAGAATGGGGAAATTTTAATTTTTACAACATTGTTTAGCATGTTTGCATATGCTTTAGAGCATACATTTACAATTTGGGGAATTTTCTTATGCATGATATGGGCTCTGCCGTTGAGCATTTCCTACATTAAAACCAAAAACGTATATGTTACAATGACAGCACATTTTATATGTAATTTTGTTATAAACGGGATTGCTGTTGCGAAAATATGTAATTATCTATTGAATTGATTATCTGCACAAAAATAATATAGATATTGTTAAAGCCCATAACTTTAAGACCTAAAAATCTTTCAGCTATGTGCTTTTTCTGTGCTTATTTTATATCCGGTGGAACTTTTGTTCCGATACCGCTTCTATAGAATTTTACATTGCTTTCTTCAAAAGGAATGTAATCTTTTTTTAGACTGTCAGGGTAGTTGGCTTTCCAATTCTGCAATGCTTCTTTAGTGATTTCGTTATTTTCATATTTCTGCTTCATTTTCTGCCAATCTTCAAGCATGTTTCGTATTTTCAAAATAGCTTCACTACCGAAATAGATGCCTGTGGTAGTGTATTCGGGATCTTCATCATTTAGAATAACAGGACGTATTTTTACTTCAATACTGTCATCAAGCTTAAACAAAAATCGCATTAAATCATGTTCGGTATATGGATAATCAGGTTCTTTCAAATAATTCTTATTTACATGTAGTGCAGCAGAGATTAGCAGAGCGAAGACCATTGGAGCGAATTATACTGAAGAAAAAACCAAAAATAGAATCCGAAATAAAGACAAAGAAATTGGGAATATCATTGATATTAAGAACAGCGAAAAAGCAAGGTCAAGCAAAGGCTATGAGCAGTGGGCAACAAGACACAATCTTAAAACGACAGCTTCTTCGCTTGTTGAAATCAGGAACAAAGGATTTAATTCAATGAAAGAATTGGAGCGTGGTATTAATCGAATATCAATCAAAAAGAATGAGTTGAAGCGAGAGTTTGATAGGCTGTCATGGGAGCAAAAAAGGATAAATGAAGTGGTAAAGCAAATTCAAATCTGTATGAGCAAAAGAAAACATTATGAAGGATATCGTAAAAATCCCTACGATAAAATTTATATGATGATGAATCGAAAAGATGTAGAAGCTTATCAGAAGTCTTATGAAGAAATAGATATTTTTCTTAAGCAATTTCCATATTTGAGACATGTTGTAGTAGGAGAGTTAAAGACAAAATTAAGTAAAAATCTTTTCAGGAAATTAAATGAGCATTCTAAAGAATTACAAGCTAAACAGGAGGAGATAATCAAGAAATATAATTCATTAGCACCACAATATGATGAATTTGAGCATCTGAAAATAATATGAATGAGTATCTTGGTAGTGATAAAGTTAAAAAGGAAAAAGAATCAATTATTAAAACCCTCAATAGAGAAAAGGCTAGGGATAAGGTTACAACAAAAGAGACTGCAAGAAATAATAGAAAAAATCCAAAAGAAATTGATTTATAAAGTGGAATCATATTGAATGATATTTCCAAACGCTATAGCTTATGATATAATATATGACATATAAATGTAGTATAAAAATTTTTAAGGAGAAGATTGATATGGAACTTTCTGAAATAATTAAGACCATTCGTTCAGAGTTAAAATTATCGCAAGAAGGACTAGCCAGAGAATTACATGTTGGATTTAGTTCGGTAAATCGTTGGGAGAATAATAAATCTAAACCTAACCAGATAGCAAGATATGCCTTGATTGATCTTTGCAAAAAAAAAGATTTAGACCAGGCTTTGATTTCGCTATTGGAAGCGATGAATTAAGTTGGAAAAGGGATGATAAATATGAAGAATGAAAGACAAATAGAGAATGAATTTATCAAAAAATTGACAGATTTAAAATATGTTTATCGTGAAGATATTAGAGATAAATTTTCATTAGAAGAAAATTTCAGAAAGCATTTTGAAAGATTGAACCGTGTAAAATTAAGTGATTCTGAATTTATAAGATTACGTGATAGCATAATAAATTCAGATGTTTTTGAGAATGCAAAAAAGCTCAGAGAAATAAATACTTTTAAAAGAGATGATGATACGCCTTTGCAATATACTCTTGTGAATCTCAAAAACTGGTGCAAAAATGAATTTGAAGTAGTTAATCAGCTGCGTATTAATACAGAAAATAGTAACCATCATTATGATGTTATTTTGCTTATTAATGGTATCCCGGTAGTTCAGATTGAATTAAAGACTTTACAAATCACACCTAAAAAAGCGATGGAACAAATAGTGAATTATAAAAATGATCCGGGAAATGGATATACAAATTCTCTACTTTGTTTTATTCAGCTTTTTATTGTTAGTAATGAAACTAATACCTATTATTTTGCCAATAATCGCAAGGAGCATTTTTCATTTAATGCAGATGAGAGATTCTTGCCTATTTATGAATTTGCAGATAAAAACAATAATAAAATAACCAATCTATATGAATTTGCGAATTGTTTTTTGTCTAAGTGTACTATTGGAGAACTTATCAGTAAATATATGGTTTTGGTAGTGAGTGAGCAAAAATTATTGATTATGCGACCATATCAGATTTATGCTGTGAAAGCCATTGTGGATTGTATTGAGCAAAATCGAGGCAATGGATATATTTGGCATACTACAGGTAGTGGCAAAACTCTTACGTCATTTAAGACATCAACACTTTTAAAAGATAATCCAGATATTGAAAAGTGCTTGTTTGTTGTGGATAGAAAAGATTTGGATAGACAGACTCGTATAGAATTTAATAAGTTTCAAGAAGGATGTGTGGAAGAAAAATACAAATACAGAAAGTTTAGTTAAGCGTCTCACATCTGATGATTATAAGGATAAAGTGATAGTTACTACCATTCAAAAACTTGGACTTGCACTTGATGACGATAGTAAGCGTAATCAAGAAAAAAGAAAAAAAGGCGAATTAACTTTTAAAGAAAGGCTACTAAAGCTTCAAGATAAGCGTATGGCGATTATTTTTGATGAATGCCATCGTTCACAATTTGGAGATAATCATGAAGCAATAAAGACTTTCTTCCCCAAAGCACAATTGTTTGGTTTTACCGGCACACCAATTTTTGAAGAAAATTCAAATTATAAACAAGTTGATGGGACAATTGGTTCTTATAAAACAACAAAAGACGTCTTTGAAAAAGAACTTCATTCTTACACCATCACAAATGCGATTGATGATGGCAACGTTTTACGTTTTCACATTGATTATTTTAAGCCAGATGATACTCACATTGCAGCAAAAGCAGATACAAAGATAAGCAAAAGGAAGATTGTAGAAGCTATTTTGTCCAAGCATGATGCGGCAACATATAGTAGACGGTATAATGCTATTTTTGCAACAGCAAGTATCAATGAAGCAATAG